>JAJYMP010000508.1:20645-22738 GCA_021786915.1 Chloroflexota bacterium | reverse complement strand
ACCCCGTGTACGGGACCGGGACGTCGCGCAGGGGCCCCGACGGCCTGGAGCGGCTGTTCCTCCACGCGTGGCGCCTCGAGCTCGTGTCGCCCACGTCGGCCAAGCTGGTCCGGGTGGAGGCGCCCCTGCCCGCGGCGCTCGAGACGGTGCTCGCGGGGCTGCGGGCGGCCGAGGTGTCGGCCGGACGGCGACCATCGGGCGGGGCCGCGTGACCGAGCCGAAGCCCCTGACCGAGCCGAAGCCCCTGACCGAGCCGATGCCGCCGGCCGAACTGGCGGCGCCGTCCGCCGGGCTGGCGCCTGCGGCGGTGCGCAGGGCGCCGTCCGGCGCGACGTCCTCGGCCGAGCCGGAGCCGCTGCTGGGCGCGCCGGGTGCGCAGCTGGTGATCATCAGCGGGCCGTCAGGGGTGGGCAAGGACACCATCATCACCGCGCTCCAGGAGCGCGATCCCGACTACCACTACGTCGTGACCTGCACGACCCGGGCGCCGCGTCCGGGCGAGGTCCAGGACGTGTCCTACCATTTCCTCACGACCGAGGAGTTCGCCGGGCTCCGCGACGCGGGCGAGCTGCGCGAGTCCGCCGAGGTCCACGGCAACTGGTACGGCACCCCCCGCCACGAGGTGGCCGACGCGCTGGCCAGGGGCCACGACGTGATCCTCAAGATCGACGTCCAGGGTGCGTCGGCGGTCAAGCAGCGGGCCTCCGGCGCCCTGCTCGTGTTCCTGGTGCCCCCGTCGATGGAGGAGCTGTTCCAGCGCCTGCGCACCCGCGCCACCGAGACGGCCGACGAGCTCGAGATCCGGCAGCGCAACGCCGCGATCGAGCTGGCGCGGCAGGGCGACTACGACCGGGTGGTGGTCAACGAGACCGACCAGCAGGCGCGGACGGCCGCCGAGATCGAGGCGATCATCACCCAGGAGAAGCGCCGCAGCTCCGACCGCCGGGTCCGGATCACGTAGCGGGCGGGCATCCCGTGCTCCCGTTCGAGCCGACGGCGCAGGAGGGCGCGCCGCGCCTGGTCGAGGTTGCGGTTGATGCCCCCGGCGGGCCGGGCCCGCGCACCTGGACGTACCTCGTGCCGCCCGATCTCGCGGACCTCGAGCCGGGCGAGGCTGTCCTGGTGCCGTTCGGTAGGCGGCAGGCGATCGGGATCGTCCTGGGGCCTGCCGCGGCAACCGGTGCCGCTTCGGCGCGTCCCACGGGCGCCACGAGCCCGCGGGAGGACGACATCCCCAGCGGCCGCCAGGCGCGGCCGATCGCCGCCCGCGTCCGCACCGACGGGCCGCTGCTGCCGCCACTCGCGCTCGGCTTCGCGCAGCAGATCGCCGCCCGGTACCTGGCGCCCGTGGCCGGCGTGGTCCGGGCGATGCTGCCGCCGGGCCTCCTCGAGCGGCTTGAGCTCATGGTGGAGGTGACGCCTGCCGGGGAGGCGCAGCTGGGCCTGGCCGCACCCGCGCTCGCGCCCGCGGACCTTGCGCTCCTCGACGACCTCGCTGGACGGTCGCGGGCAGCCCGAGACCTCGCGTCGCCCGAGGGCCGGGGCGCGCTCCTGCGCCGGCTGCGCTCCCTCGCCGACGCGGGCGTCGTGGACCTCGCGTGGACCCTGCTGGGCACGACCGCCGGACCGCGGTTCGAGCGGCGCCTGTGGCTCACACCGGGCGGGGCGGCGGCGGCGCAGCTGGGCAACGGGTCGAAGCCGCGCGGGCGGCCGCTGGGCCCGCGCCAGGTCGAGGCGCTCGCGGAGCTGGCGGCCGACGCGGCGGCTTCGGACGGCTCTGCGGACGGCGTGCCTGCGGCGGTGATCGCGGACCGCCACGGCTCGTCGGCCCTGGCCGGGCTCGTGCGGCGCGGGCTCGTGCGCGCGGAGGTGCGGGAGCGGCCGCGACGCCCGCTGGCGGACCGCCCGGTGTCCAGCCGAGGCGCCCGCCCCGCTGACGCCGACCTCACGCAGGACCAGGAGGCCGCCCTGGCCGTGGTGCTCGAGGCGGTGCAGGCGCGGGATCCCACGCCCGTCCTGCTCGACGGCGTCACGGGCAGCGGCAAGACCGCGATCTACGTCGAGGCGATCGCCGCCTGTCTGGCCGCCGGCCG
>JAJYMP010000508.1:0-20635 GCA_021786915.1 Chloroflexota bacterium | reverse complement strand
CGCCGGCCGGCCGGCCCTGCTGCTCGTGCCGGAGATTGCGCTGGCGACGCCCGTCGTCGACCGGCTTCGGGCGGACCTGGCGGCGCGGATCGCGGTCCTCCACTCCGCCCTGGGCGAGGGCGAGCGCGCCGACGAGTGGCGGCGGATCCGGGCGGGCGGCGCCGACGTGGTGGTCGGGACGCGGACCGCCGTCCTGGCGCCGCTCGCGGACGTGGGGCTGATCGTCGTGGACGAGGAGCACGACCCGGCCTACAAGAGCGACCGCACGCCGCGGTTCCAGGCGCGCGACGCGGCCATCGACCTCGGCGTGCGGGCCGGGGCGGCGGTGGTGCTCGGCAGCGCCACGCCGTCGGTCGAGAGCGTGGGCAGGGCGAGGGAAGGGGAGTACCGCCGCCTCGTGCTCCCGACGCGCGCCGCGGGCACGGAGCCGACGGTGACCGTCGTGGACATGCGGGCGGAGCTCGCGGCCGGGAACCGCGGGATCCTCTCGGCGCCGCTCGCCGACGCGATGGCGGCGCTCGACACCGCCCACGGCGACCGCGCGATCCTGGTCCTCAATCGCCGTGGCACGGCATCAGTGGTGGTCTGTCGCGACTGCGGCCACGTCCAGGCCTGCCCGGACTGCGAACGCCCGCTCGTCTACCACCAGGCGGGCACGACGCTCAGATGCCACCACTGCGGCCGCGCCTGGCCACCGGCAACCCGCTGCCCGGCGTGCGCCTCGCCGCGCATCCGGTACCTGGGCGGCGGCACGGAGCGGGTCGAACGCGAGGTCCGCGACCGGTTCCCGCACCTGCGCACCGGGCGGCTCGACCGCGACGTCGCCGAGCGCAAGGGCGCCACCGAGCGCGTGCTCGACGCGTTCGCCGCCGGGCAGCTCGACGTGCTGGTGGGGACGAGCCTCGTGGCCAAGGGGATCGACGTGCCCGAGGTGACCCTCGTGGGCGTCGTGTCCGCGGACGTGGCGCTCAACCTGCCCGACGAGCGGGCCGCCGAGCGGACGTACCAGCTGCTCGCGCAGGCGGTGGGTCGCGCAGGCCGCGGCAGCCGGCCGGGCGCTGCGTTCATCCAGACGTACCGGCCCGACCACCGGGCCATCACCGCCGTGGCGGAGCGCGACGCCGCCGCCTTCTACGACGAGGAGCTCGACCTTCGGCGCCGGTTCGGCTCGCCGCCGTTCGGCCGGCTGGTGAAGCTCACGGTGGGCATGGCCGAGCGGGAGGCCGCGGAGAAGGCCGCGGCTGCGTACGCCGAGCAGCTGCGGGCGCGGGCCCGGTTCCAGGCGCCCCTGGTCCAGGTGGTCGGCCCGGCGCCCGCGTTCATCGCCCGGCGCGCCGAGAAGTGGCGCTACCACGTGATCCTGCGCGGGCCCGATCCCGTGGCGCTGCTTGACCCGCCGCCCGGCGCCCCGTGGAGCGTCGACGTGGATCCTGAGACGCTCTTGTAGCGGCGTTTTCTGGGGGACGACCCGACCGACGGCACTCGCACGTTTCGGCCAGATGGCGACAATGGAGCGACACGATCAAAGGAGGTCCGCCATGACCGACCAGCAGCCGCTCGACGCCAACGAGCCCACGCCGGAGCGCACGCCGGCCGGCGACGGGATGGCCGACGAGCCGCTCCCCGACGCCGCCTCTGGCTCCCGCGCCCGGGAGTGGCTCGCCCAGCTCGAGGCGATGATCCAGAACATCGCGCGGGAGGCCGCGCCGGTCGCCCGCGACGTGGGCGCCAAGGCGGCCGAGCTCGCCGCCGTGGCCGCCGTGAAGGCCGGGCCGATCGCCCAGAAGGCCGCCGAGGCGACGGTCGAGTACGGACAGCGATTCGCCGAGAAGGCCCAGACCGTGGCCGCCGACTGGCGCAGCGAGAACGCGGCTGCGAAGGCGACCGGCGAGCCGGGTACCCCTGGCGAGCCTCCCGCCGAGCCGCCGGCCGAGCTCCCCGGCGGCCCGCTGTCGTAGTCGATCCGGACGACGGGGCGTCGCCCGGGTGGGCGGCGCCCCGTTCCGTATACTTCGCCGCCATGAGCTCCGTTCGACCCATCGTCCTCCTCGGTGATCCGCGACTCCGCCTCAGGGGCGAGACCGTGGACAGCTTCGGCAAGTACCTCCACGAACTGCTCGACGACCTGACCGCGACGATGCGCGCGGCGCCGGGCGTCGGCCTGGCGGCGCCGCAGCTGGGCGAGGCGATGCGGTGCGCGGTGGTGGAGGTGGAGGACCACCTCTACGAGCTCGTCAACCCGATGATCGTGCGGTCCGACGGCACCGACCGCGACCTCGAGGGCTGCCTGTCGATCCCGGGCTACTTCGCCTACGTGACCCGCAAGGAGAAGGTCTGGGTCGTGGCCCAGGACCGGCGCGGCAAGCGGTTCAAGGTCCAGGGCTCGGGGCTCCTGGGGCGCGCGCTCCAGCATGAGCTCGACCATCTCGACGGCAAGCTGTTCATCGACTACCTGGCCTCCATGGACGAGCTGATCGCCGTGGGCCAGGGTGATGACGAGGACGACGAGGCCGACCCGACGGCTGCCACGCCGCGCACTCGCAGCCGAAGGGCCGCCAAGGCACTGGCGTGAGCGGGGGGCCGGCGGGCGATCGCGTCCGGACGGTCTATCTGGGCTCCGGCGCGTTCGGGGCTCCGGCGCTGCGGCGGCTCGCCGCCCATCCCCGGGTGGAGCTGGTTGGGGTCGTGACCGCCCCGGGCCGTCCCGTCGGGCGCCATGCCAGGCTCACGCCGACGGCGATCGGGGCGCTGGCCGCGGAACTGGGCCTGGCCCCCGTCCTGACGCCCGAGCGGCTTCGCGCGCCCGAGGCGATCGACGCCGTGCTGGCACTCGGGCCGTCGCTCGCCGTCCTCGCGGACTACGGCCAGATCGTCCCGCCGGCACTGCTCGGCCTGCCGCACGGCGCGCTCAACCTGCACCCGTCGGCGCTGCCCCGCTGGCGCGGCGCGTCACCGATCCCCGCGACCATCGCCGCGGGCGACGCCGAGACGGCGGTCGCCCTGATGCGCATGGACGCCGGGCTCGACACGGGGCCGCTGGTGGCGCAGGAGCGGGTTTCGCTGACCGGCCGGGAGGCCGCGCCCGAGCTCGAGGCGCGCCTCGCCGAGCTGTCGGCGGAGCTGCTGGACCGCTCGCTCGGCGCCTGGCTGGACGGGGAGCTGCCCGCGGTGCCCCAGTCCGGCGAGGGCGCGGCGATGACCCGCCCGCTCCGGCGCGCCGACGGCCTTCTCGATCCCGGGCGCCCGGCCGTCGAGCTCGAGCGCCTCGTCCGCGCCTATCAGCCCTGGCCGGGCACCTACGCGGAGGTCGACGGCGAGCGGCTCGTGGTGGGGGCCGCGCGCGTCGAGCCCGGGCAGCCCGATGACGTCCCGGGTGCGCTCGTCCGCCAGGGCGCGGAGCCTGCGCTCGCCACGGCCGAGGGGCGTCTCGTCCTCGAGCGCGTGACGCCGCCCGGCAGGCGCCCGATGCCCGGAGCCGACTGGCTCCGGGGACGAAGTCGCGGTCGCGGCTGAGCCTGGTCTGCCGCCGCACGACGCATCCCGGTCAGTCGCGCAGCCGCATCGGGCACGGCTGGCGTTCGCTACGCTGGTCCCGCTACGGCACGACGAGCCGAGGAGGGGACGGATGGGAGCCTACGCAGCTGGCGCCACGGTCGAGCGGCGCTATCCCGGGCCTTCGCAGGACAGCGCCCGCGAGGCCGCTGAGCCCCAGGTCCAGGCCTTCGCGGCGGCGGGCTGGAAGATCGCCGGCGAGCGGTGGGAGGACGACGCCGCCTCGGGCGCCCCGATCGGCGACGCGATCGCGACGGGCGCCGTCTCCTACCTCGCGGGATCGGGCGGCAGCCTGGTCATCACCTACGTGGCCGGTGTCGAGGCGGAACTTCCCGCGGTGCTTCCCTGCTACACGGAGCGCGACCCGCGCGCCGACGCCCTTGAGGGCTTCGCGACCCTCAAGGTGATCATCGGAGTCGTGGGGATCGTGATCTTCCTGCTCGTCTTCTTCTCGGTCCTGCAGCAGATGGGCCACATGCGGCAGGGGTTCGGCGGGCCCGGGACCATCATCTACGACAGCTTCCCGCCGGGGCAGTAGAGCGGTCGCCCGCCCCTCTGCGCCCGTCCATGCCAGAATCGGTGGCGATGACCACGCAGCCCCCCGACATCACCCCGTTCTTCGGCCTCCGGCCCGCCCCGTCGGCCACGCGCCCCCGCGACGAGCGGCCCGGGATCTCCGGCCTCGCCCCGGACGAGCTGACGGCCTGGGCCAAGGAGCACGGGCTGCCGGCGTACCGCGCCCGGCAGGTGCTCGACGCGGTCTGGCGCGGCCGCCAGGGGTCGTTCGACGACGTCCTCACGCTGCCCGCGAGCGTGCGCGAGCAGCTGGCCACGGCCTTCCGGTTCGACACGATGGCCGAGACCGAGGTCCGCCTCACGGACGGGGCGCTCACCGAGAAGGCCGTCCACCGCCTGTCCGACGGGCTGCTGGTCGAGTCGGTGCTCATGCACTACCCGGCGCGCGCCGGCGCCCGTGAGCGCCACACGCTGTGCATCAGCTCGCAGGCCGGCTGCGCGGTGGGCTGCCCGTTCTGCGCCACGGGCGAGCTCGGAATGGAGCGCGACCTCGAGACGGCCGAGATCGTGGACCAGGTCCGCGCGGCCCAGCACCGCCTGGCGGCCGACGACAAGCACCTCACCAACATCGTGTTCATGGGCATGGGCGAGCCGCTGATGAACCTCGACCGGGTGCTCGAGGCGATCGAGGCGCTCAACGACCCGGCCCGGTTCGGCCTCGGCGCGCGGCACATCACCGTATCGACCTCGGGCGTGGTGCCCGGCATCCGCCGGCTCACCGCGCTCGGCCCGCAGTTCACGCTCGCCATCTCGATCCACGCCGCACGCAACCCGCTCCGCGACGTGCTGGTGCCACTCAACCGGCGGTGGCCCGTGGAGGAGGTCGTGGGCGCCGCCCGCGAGCACGCCGACGCGACCGGCCGACGGGTGACGTACGAACTGACGATGATCGAGGGCATCAACGACACGGACGCCGACGCCGACGCGCTCGCCGAGCTGCTCCGCGGCGACCTCGCCCACGTGAACCTGATCCCGATGAACCAGGTGGCCCACACGCCGTGGACGGGCAGCCCCATCCCGGTGGTGGAGCGGTTCGCCGAGCGCGTCCGCGCGGCCGGGATCGCCGTCACGATCCGGTTCAACCGCGGCACCGAGATCGGCGCGGCATGCGGGCAGCTGGCGGCCGAGCAGCAGGGCCAGCCGACACCGGCGGTGGTCCAGCGGCGGCGCGAGCGGATCGTCGCCCAGTCCGCGGCCGCGCTCCGCGGCGAGCGCGCCAGCGGGCCGTCGCCGGTGGGTGCGGGCGAGGGGACAGACGGGGAGGGTGGCGCTTGACCAACACTCGTGGCGCGGGCGCATCCGTGACCGCACGCCGCCCGCAGGCGCTGATCGCGGCGAGCATCCTCGATTCCGACCTGGCGCGGCTGGCCGACGAGGTGCGCCGGGCCGACGACGCGGGCGCCGACCGGATCCACCTCGACGTGATGGACGGGCACTTCGTGCCGAACCTGACGTTCGGCTGGAAGACCATCGAGGCGCTCCGGCGGGTCACCTCGCTGCCCTTCGACGCCCACCTCATGATCGCCGAGCCGGGCCGCTGGACCGGGCAGTTCCTCGACGCCGGCTGCGACTCGATCACGTTCCACGTCGAGGTCGCCGCGCCGCAGATCGCGCCCGCGCTCGCCCGGATCCGCGAGGCGGGGCGGTCCGCCGGGCTGTCCGTCAAGCCCGGGACGCCGCTGTCCGCGCTCGACGCGTACCGCGAGCTCCTCGACATCGTGCTCGTGATGACCGTTGAGCCCGGGTTCGGCGGGCAGTCGTTCATGGCCGACGTGGCCGACGCCAAGCTGCTCGCGGCGCGCAGCTGGCTGGCGCCCGGCGGGGCGAACGAGGTGCAGGTCGACGGGGGAGGACGCGCCGCGACGGCCGAGGTCATCGGCCGGGGCGGGACCGACGTGATCGTCGCGGGCTCCGCGCTCTACCGCGCCGACGACATGGCGGCGGAGGTGGTGCGGATCCGGTCGATCGCCTCGGCGGCACGCGCGGCGACGCTGGTCTAGCCCGCATGCGCGCGCTGCTCCAGCGGGTGACCCGGGCCGAGGTCAGGGTGGGGGAGCGCTCGGTCGGATCGATCGGCGCCGGCCTGCTGGTCCTGCTGGGCGTGGGCCACGATGACGACGCCGCGACCGCCGACGCCCTCGCGCGGCGCGTCTGCGAGCTGCGGATCTTCGAGGACGCGGACGGGCGGACGAACCGCTCGCTGCTCGATGTCGGCGGCGAGGCGCTCGTGGTCAGCCAGTTCACGCTGTACGCGGACACGAGGCGCGGCCGGCGGCCGGGCTTCACCGACGCGGCCGCGCCGGGCGTGGCGGTCGAGCTGTGGCGGCGCGTGGCGGCCGGGATCGAGGCGCTGGGTGTACGCACGGCGCTCGGCGAGTTCGGGGCGGAGATGGCAGTCGAACTGGTCAACGACGGGCCGTTCACGATCTGGCTCGACACCGCAGACCGATGAGCGTCCGGCGCGCGGCGGCGCTGCTGGCGGCGCTGATGCTGGCCATCGCGGCATGCGGGCCCAGCGCCACGATCCCGGCGCCCACGGCGACGCCCGGATCGCCGAAGGCATCGTCGGCCGCGCCAGCGTCGTCGAACCCGGCACCCGCCGCGGCGGCTTCGTCCACGGCCTCAGGCCCGTCAGGGTCGGCTTCGGGTTCGGCTTCCGCGGCGTCGCCGTCGGCCCCGGCCTTCGCCCACGTGTACCTCGTGATCATGGAGAACCAGGAGTACGGCTCGATCGTCGGCAGCGGCGACGCCCCGTACCTCAACGGGCTGATCGCCCGCTACGGCCTGGTCACCGGGATGCACGCGGTGGCCCACCCCTCGGAGCCCAACTACATCGCGCTCGTGTCCGGCGACACGCTCGGAGTCCACGACGACGGCGTGTACAACCTCGACGCGCCGAGCCTGTTCGACCAGGCGGAGTCGGCGGGACGGACGTGGCGCGTGTACGAGCAGGGGTTCCCGGGCGACTGCTCAGCCGTGGCGTCCACTGGCGATGTTGCCGACGGGCCGGGCCAGCCCGGCGCCTACGCACGCAAGCACGACCCGGCGATCAGCTTCACGTCGATCAGCCGCAACTCGTCGCGCTGCGCACGGATCACCGGGCTCGCCGGGTTCGACGCCGCCGCAGCGGACTTCGAGCTGATCGTGCCCAACGAGCGCAACGACATGCACAGCTCATCGGTGCGCACCGGCGATGACTTCCTGCGCGCCTTCCTGCCCTCGATCCTCGAGAGCCCGGCGTTCGCCGCTGGGTCGCTGCTGATCGTCACGTGGGACGAGGGCAGCTCCAACGACGGCGGCGGCGGCCACATCGCGACGGTCGTCGCCACGCCCGGGATGGCGCCGGGGAGCCGGTTCGGCGGGCCGACGACGCACTACTCGGTGCTGCGCACGATCGAGGACGCCTGGAGGACGCCCCGCCTGGGCGCGGCCGCCGACGCGAGGTCGATCCCGCTCCTGCCCTGAGCCCCCGCGTGCACCGGCAGCCCTCCAGACGGAGGAAGCGCCGCGTGATCCGCTCCGTGCGCCAGAGCGCGGGGCCGCGCCGTCGGATGCGGCACGAGCCGGACCGAATGTCCGAGGGGAGCGCCGGCAGGGCCGCTGGGTGCACGACCGGGTCCGCGCGTCGCTCGGGTCGTGGGAGGCGGTCCCAGGCCCGAGCCATACGTGGGCCGGGGCCACCAGGCCGGGCCGGAACGCGAAGAAGCCGGCCGCTGCGAGGCGACCGGCTCCGGGAGGACCCGCCGACTTGGGCTCTAGCGGGCGCTCTTGGTCAGCGTGCGGCGGCAGCGCGTGCAGGCGAGCACCTTCTCGGTGCCTCCGCCCTTGGCGAGCAGCGTGAGCTGGAGGTTCGGCTGGTAGCGGCGATGGGCGCGGACGCGGTTCATCCCCGACGACTGGGGGTTGAAGCCGCCCATCGACGCCTTGCCGCAGATTGCGCAGGCACGAGCCATGGTCTGGTTTGATCCTCGGAAATGTGGTCGGCACGCCGACGACGCACCGGTCTAGCCCGGCAGAAACGGGGTGGTATCGTAGCACACGCCTTCGGGGGAGCCGCCCCGATGCGACTCGACCAGGCCGGCGGGCGTCGGCCCGCGACCCGCGAGGAGGACGTCGCCCGCGTGACCGCAGAACCCGGACCCGGCCGTTCGCTCGTGACCAGGCGCGCCGTGCGCGAGCTGGTCCGGACGGCCGTGCTGTCGGTCTACGGCGTGTCCGGATTCGCCGGCGGCGGACGGCTCGGGCGCCTCCTGGACCGCGCCGGGTTCGGCAACCCCGGGCTCCACGTCACTCTCGAGCCGGCCCTCCGGGTCGACCTCGACCTGCTGGTGGCCTACGGTCTGCCCGTGGCCGAAGTGGCCCGCCAGGTCGAATCGGCCGTGCGGTACTCCCTGCGCCACGCCGTCGGGCGGGAGCCCGAGCAGGTCGCGATCAAGATCGGCCGTCTCCGCCACGAGCACGGCATCGCGCCCCTCCGGGAGGCGTCGGCCACCCCCGGCGAGCCCGGCCCCGCGGACCTCGCAGCGAGCGGGACGGACGTCGCCTGATGCCGCCCACGACGGAGCTCGCCTGATGCCGCGCCGGACCTGTGACGGCACCCGGTTCCTCGCGGCCTTCCGGAGCGCGGTCGCCAACCTCGCCGCCCACGTGGACGAGGTCAACGCCCTCAACGTGTTCCCGGTGCCGGACGGGGACACGGGCTCGAACATGCTCGCGACCGTGCGCGCCGCGCTCGACGCGGCCGATGCGCTCCACGTCGGACCGGAGGCCGACGCCGGCCGCGTTGCCCACGCCGTGGCGCAGGGCGCACTCATGGGCGCGCGCGGCAACTCGGGCGTCATCACCAGCCAGATCCTCGGCGGGATCGCCCATGCGCTCGACGGCAAGCGCCGGTTCAACGGCCTCGACCTCGCGCACGCGCTCGACGCCGGGACGAAGAAGGCCTACGCGGCGGTCCAGCGCCCCGTCGAGGGCACCATCCTCACCGTCATCCGCGAGGCCTCCGCCGCCGCCATCGCCGCCGCCGAGCGCGACAACGAGGCCGAGAAGGTCCTCGACGCAACGGTCGAGGCCGCCGAGCGCTCGGTCGCCAAGACGCCGACCCTGCTCGAGGTGCTCCGCGAGGCCAAGGTGGTCGACTCCGGCGGGCAGGGGCTGTTCCGCCTGCTCGAGGGCGCGCTCGCGGCCGCCCGCGGCTTCCCCGTCGATGGCGAGCAGGCTCAGCCGGGCTCGTCGAGTCCGGGCGCCACGACGTCGGCGCCCGTCCTGCTCGGGATCGAGGAGGAGACGCCCTACGGCTACGAGACGGTCTACCTCGTGCACGCTCGGCCCGGCGAGCGGCTGGACCCCCAGGCGATCGGCGCCCAGCTCGAGACCATCGGGGACTCCGTGCTGGTCGGGGGCGACCATGCGGTCGCCAAGGTCCACGTCCACAGCGACCGTCCAGACGCGGTCATCGCGTACGGCCTCTCGGTGGGCACCCTCACGCGCATCACCGTCGAGAACCTCGACGGGCAGGCGAGCGACGTCCGCGAGGCCAGGGCCGCCGCCTTCATCGAGGGGGCGCCGGGGACGTTCAGGCCCGCCACGCCCGCCACGTCCGGCTCCAGCTGCGGCGATCCGTTCGCGCGCGTGGTGGCGGCCTCCGCGCGGACCGCCACCGAGGAGCTCGTCCCCGCCACGCGCATGCCGCTGGGCGTGGTCGTGGTCGCGCCGTCGGAGGGGCTCGCGCAGCGCCTCGCCATGACCGCCGAGGGGTTCAAGGAGTACGTCGCGTTCCGCGTGGTGCACGGCGGCCAGACCGCCAACCCGTCCACGGGCGAGCTGCTCGACGCGGTCGCCGCCACGCCTGCCGACGAGCTCCTGATCCTGCCCAACAACCCCAACGTCATCCTGGCGGCGAAGCAGGTGGCCTCGATGACGGATCGCGTGGTCCACGTCGTCCCGACGCGCAACTGCGCCGAGGGCGTCGCCGCCCTGCTCCGCCTCGACCCGGCGCAGGACGCACGGGAGAACGCCGCGGCGATGACGGCTGCGGCGCGCTCGATCCTGTCGGTCCAGGTGACCGAGGCGGTCCGCGACGCGACGGTGTCGGGCAGGAAGGTCAAGAAGGGCCAGACGATGGTCCTCGACCCCGACGACGGGCTGCTCGCGCTCGACAACGACGCCAACCGCGCGGTGATCTCGGCGTTCGGTCGCATGAAGGGCGGGTTCGAGATCGTCGAGGTCTACTACGGGGCCGAGGGGAGCCTCGAGGCCGCCGAGGAGCTCGCGTCCAAGATCCACGAGGTCGCGCCCGGCGCCGAGGTCGAGGTCCTCCACGGCGGCCAGCCCCACTACCGGTATCTGATCTCGGCCGAGTGAGCGAGCGTCGGCGTTCCGGCCCCGCTCGCGGCAGCCGATCGCTGCGTCCCGCGACCGCGCGCGCGGCCGTGCCCATCCCCGTCGATCCGGTCGAGCGCCTCTCGCTCCCGCTTGCGCTGTCCGGACTCGCGGCCGCCGGACCGCTGCGCCGGGCGGGCCGCCGCCTGGGCATCGAGACCGTGCGCGACCTGCTGTTCCACCTGCCGCGCCGCTACGACGACCTGCGCGAGCTGATGCAGCTCGCCAACCTCCACTACGTGCCCGACGGGACGGTCGTCTCGGCCCGCGTCCGGGTCACGGCGGTGCGCGTCCAGCAGACGTGGCGGCGCAAGGTGCAGGTCACGACCGCGTACCTCGAGGACGACACCGGGTCCGCCGAGGCCACGTGGTTCGGCCGCCGGTTCGTGGAGCGGCGGCTCCACGAGGGCGACGAGATCTTCGTGTCGGGCAAGCTCAAGCGGCGCGGCTTCACCATGGTCATCGAGGGCCCGGACTTCCAGCCCGCCTCGGCCGTGTCGCTGCTCCACGTCGGTCGGATCGTGCCGGTCTACCGGCTGACCGCCGGGGTGAGCGCCGCGAGGCTGCGGGCGGCCATGCGGGAGGCCCTCGACCGCGACGGCCGGGCCTACCCCGAGTACCTGCCGGACAAGCTCCGCCGCGAGGCTGCCGCGCCGCCCATCGCCGAGGCGCTCGAGAGCGTCCACTACCCCCCGGACTTCGAGGCGCGCGACGCCGCGCTGCGGCGCCTCGCCTACGACGAGCTCCTCGCCCTCCAGGTCGGGATGGTGGCGCGCCGGCGGTCCCGCGGCCGCGACCTCGCCGCCCCGATCGCCGTGGACGACGTGCGCGACGCGGCCGTTCGGGCGGCCCTCGAGGCGTCGCTCGCCCGCAAGCTGGGCTTCGAGGCGTCGCTCACGCCCGACCAGGCGCAGACCATCAGCGAGATCCGGGCCGACCTGGGCCGCGCCACGCCGATGCTGCGTTTGATGCAGGGCGATGTCGGGTCTGGCAAGACGGCCGTGGCCGCCTGGGCGCTGGCGGCAGCGGCGCTCGCCGGCCGGCAGGCGGCCATGCTCGCCCCGACCGACCTGCTCGCGCGGCAGCACCTCGCCACCGTTGCCGCCCTGCTCGCGGACCTGGACATCCCCGTGACGCTGCTGACCGGGTCGCTCGAGGCGAAGGCACGGCGGAACGCGCTCGAGGCCATCGCGTCGGGGCAGGCGCCGGTGGTCGTGGGCACGCACGCGCTGCTCCAGGAGAGCGTGGCGTTCGCGGACCTCGCGCTGGCCGTGGTGGACGAGCAGCACCGCTTCGGCGTGGAGCAGCGCGGCTCGCTCGAGGCGAAGGCCGGCTCCGGCCGCCAGCCGCACGTGCTGCTGATGACCGCGACGCCGATCCCGCGCACGCTCGGGCAGGTGCTCTACGCGGACCTCGACGTGTCCACGCTGCGCGGCGCGCCCGCTGGGCGCGTCCCGATCCGGACGGGGATCCGCCGCCCGGCCGAGCTCGACGGGACGTGGCGCAAGGTGCGCGAGGAGGCCGAGGCGGGCCACCGGACCTTCGTCGTGGTGCCGCGCATCGGGCCGGCGGCGGGCTCGGACGCCAAGGACGGGGCGGGGGGCGCCGATGCCGGCGACGAGGGCTGGATCGGCGACGACGAGCTCCCGGACGAGGACGTGGAGGCAGCCTGGGCGGTGGCGGCGGAGGCGGAGTTCGAGCGGCTGACGGCCGAACTGGCACCCCTCCGCGTGGGCCTCGTCCACGGCCGGCTCAAGGCCGCGGACCGCGACCGCGAGATGGCGCGCTTCCGCGACGGCGAGCTCGACGTGCTTGTGGGCACCACGGTGGTCGAGGTGGGCGTCGACGTCGCGGAGGCCACGATGATGGTCGTCGAGGGCGCGGAGCGCTTCGGCCTCGCGCAGCTCCACCAGCTCCGCGGCCGGGTCGGGCGCGGGACCGCCGATTCCTTCTGTGTGCTCGTCTCCGAGGCCGCGGAGGGCACCACCGAGCACGAGCGCCTGCGAGCGGTCGCCGCCACGTCGGACGGGTTCGAGCTCGCCGAGCGCGACTTCGAGCTGCGCCGAGAGGGCAACGTGCTGGGCCTCGCCCAGAGCGGCCTGCCGCGGCTCCGGGTGGCCACCCTCGCGAACCCCGACCACCGCGAGCTCGCGGCGCTGGCGCGCCTCCACGCCGAGGCGCTGCTCGACGACGAGGGGCGCCTCCCCGCGGACCTGCCCGACCTCGCGCGGGAGCTCGAGACAGGCTGGCTGGCGCGCGTGTTCGCGGGCGACCCGGCGAGTGCGGCGTAGGGCGGGGAGGGGAGCGGCATGGCGGACGCGGGGCGGGTCATCGCGGGTGCAGCGAAGGGCGTCAGGCTCGCCGCGCCCGGGCCCGGCACGCGCCCGCTGGCGGACCGCGTCAAGCAGACGCTGTTCGCGGTGCTCGAGCCCGAGATCGCGGGGGCGGTGGTGCTCGACCTGTTCGCCGGGAGCGGGGCCGGCGGGATCGAGGCGCTCTCGCGGGGCGCCGCGCGGGCCGTGTTCGTGGACAAGGACGGCGGCGCGGCGAGGGTCATCGCCGAGAACCTGCGCCGGGCCGGGCTGATGCCGAGGGGCGAGATCGTCAAGCGCGACGCCGTGGCCTGGCTCTGCGACCCCGCCGGTGCCGCCGCGTCGGGCCAGTTCGACGTGGTGCTCGTCGACCCGCCGTACGCGGACACCGACGCGCTGGCCCACGCGCTCGAGCTGCTGGGCGCGCACCTCGCGCCCGACGGCGTCGTCGTCGCCAAGCACTTCTGGCGCGACCGCCCGCAGCCGCGGGTCGGGCTGCTAGCATCGGTCCGCGAGCGCCGCTTCGGGGAGACGGCGCTGACCTTCTACCGGCGCCGGGACTCGGCGCCGCCCGAGCGCGAGGAGGCGGACGAATCGTGAGCGTCGCGATCTACCCGGGCTCGTTCGACCCCGTCACCTATGGCCACCTCGACGTCCTGCGGCGGGCCGCCCGCGTCTTCGACCGCGTCGTCGTCGCGGTCCTCGCAAACCCGCGGAAGTCGCCCCTCCTGGCGACGGACACCCGCGTCGCCGTCATCGCGGCCGCGATCGAGGCCGACCCCGAGCTCGCCAGCCGGGTCGAGGTCCGCACCTTCGACGGCCTGACCGTGGACTTCTGCCACGAGGTGGGCGCCTCGTCGCTCGTCCGTGGCCTCCGCGCGATCGCGGACTTCGAGGCCGAGCTCCAGCTCGCCCACAACAACCACGAGCTCGCGCCCGACGTCGACACGGTGTTCTTCATGACCTCGCTCGAGCACAGCTACGTGAGCTCGAGCCTCGTCAAGGAGATCGCGCAGTTCGGCGGGGACGTGGCGCGGATGGTGCCGCCGCCGGCGGCCGAGGCGCTGGCGGCGGTGCTGGACGCGCGTCGGGCGCCGCAGGCAGGCTAGGAGTCGGCCTCTGCCGCGTGCCATAATCATCTCCCGAGACGCCCCGCCCCGGGGCACCGCGCTGGGGAGCCGACCGCTGGACATCATCTTCCTCGTCGAGCGCCTGGAGTCCCTGATCGCCAACGGCAAGCCACTGCCGCTGACCAAGAGTGCGATCGTGGACCGCGAGCAGGCGCTCAACCTGATCGACGAACTCCGCGTCGCCGTGCCCGAGGAGGTCCGCGCCGCCAAGCGGATCAACACCGAGGGCGAGCGGATCATCGAGAAGGCTCAGGAGGAGGCCGAGCGCATCGTCGCCCGCGCCCAGGAGCAGGCTGCCTTCCTCATCGGGGAGCGCGGGCTGACCGAGGCCGCCGAGGCGGAGAGTCGCCGGATCCTGATGGAGGCCGACGACGACGCGGACAACGTCCGCCACGGCGCCGACGAGTACGCGGCGGGCGTGATGGCGGCGCTCGAGGCCGAGGTGAACCGGACGCTGCGCGGCATCGAGCGCGGGATCGCGATGCTCGACGAGCGCCGGGCGGCTTACGCGGCTCAGACCGAGGCCCAGGCCGAGCCCAGCCCCGGGCGCGAGTACGCCGCCCCGCTCCCCGGCCAGCCGATCGACGACGAGGGGCTCGGGAACCTGACCCGGCGATGAGCGCGGGCGAGTCCCACCCGTCGTTCCCCGTCGACACGCACGGCGACCCCCTGACGTTCAATGTGTCCGGCCTGCTGGCGGAAGCGGCTGGCGCCGTGCGCGAGTACCGCGTCGACGACGTGGCGGTGGACCTCGGCGAGGAGCTGGTCCTCGCGCGCCCGGTCTCGGGCAGGATCCGGCTGCTGCGGACGAATCGGGGGCTGGTGGTCGAATCGGATCTCGACACCGCGCTCGCCGGAGAGTGCGCCCGCTGCCTGCGACCCACCGTGACCGACGTCCACGTCGCGCTCGCCGAGGAGGTCCTGCCCACCATCGACCTCGCGAGCGGGCTCCCCGTCACGCTCGAGGAGGGCGAGGATCCCGAGACGCCGCGCCTGACGGACCACCACGAGCTCGAGCTGCGGCCGCTCGTGGCGGAGGCCACCAGTCTCGCCGAGCCCATCGCGCCCCTGTGCGAGCCCGACTGCCCCGGCCTGTGCGAGGAGTGCGGCGACCGCCTCACGCCGGGCCATCGCCACGACGACGGCCCCATCGACCCGCGCCTCGAGGCGCTCCGGGCGTTCCGCGTCGCCGAAGACGAGGACCAGGGCGACGAGCCGGCGGGCTGACCACCGGGCCGGGACCCGCCTCGCCCGCTCTGGCCTGCGCCCGACCGTGAGCTGCGCGGCCGACGCGTGGCCCCGGCGCACCACCCGTACGGACCGTTCGACGGACCCGGTCGCAACCCGGTACACTCCCGCTTCGCCCCCACGACCCGGTGGCAGCGCGTAGGCGCGCCCCGGACGCCGGGTGCAGCAAGCCAGACACCATCGCGGGGCCGTCCCGCGGGATGAGCCTCAACAGGAGCGTAGACCGACATGGGTGTTCCGAAGCGAAAGGTCGCTCACGCCCGGCAGATGGACCGGCGGAGCCACCACGCCCTCACCCTGCCGCAGCTCGTCGAGTGCCCGCATTGCCACGAGCAGAAGCTGCCCCACCGGGTCTGCCCGGCCTGCGGGTGGTACAACGGCCGCCAGGCGGTCGTGCTCAAGACGCCGGGCACCGAGGGCGGCGACAACGCCTAATCGCGTCGTGGCCGCGACGCAGGATCCCAAGCCCGGTTCACCCGCCAGGGGCGGCGTCCGCATCGCCGTCGACGCCATGGGCGGCGACTATGGCGCGCCCGAAGTGGTGCCCGGCGCCGTCAAGTGGGCTCGCGAGCACCCCGCTGACGAGGTCATCCTGGTCGGCGACGAGCCGCTCGTGCGGGGCCTCGCCGCCGACGCCCCGCCGAACGTTCGCTTCGTCCACGGTCCCGACGTCGTGGGGATGGACGAGCATCCCGCTCGCGCGCTCGCGCGCAAGAAGCAGTCGTCGATCCGGGTCGCCACCGAGCTCGTCAAGAGCGGGGAGGCGGACGGCGTCCTGACCGCCGGCCACACGGGCGCCGGGATGGCCGCGGGCGTCCTGATCCTCGGCACGCTGCCGGGCATCGACCGGCCGGCGCTCGCCGTGCAGCTGCCCGGCGGCAAGCCGTTCCTGCTGCTCGACATCGGGGCCAACCCGGACTCCACGGGCGAGAACCTGGCGCAGTACGCGCGGATGGGCGCCATCTTCGCGGAGCACGTCATGGGCATCCCGACGCCGCGGGTCGCGCTGCTCTCGATCGGCGAGGAGAAGGGCAAGGGCGACGCCCGCATCGCGAAGGCCACCGAGCTGATCGACCAGACGGACCTCAACTTCATCGGCAACGTCGAGGGCCGCGACCTGACCAAGTTCGTCGCCGACGTCGTCGTGTGCGACGCGGTCCTCGGCAACGTCGTCATGAAGTTCTTCGAGGGCCTCTCGCGGTACATCTTCGACCTCGTCAGCGCCGAGTTCCGCGGCTCGCTCCGGGGGCGCCTGGCGGGCCTGCTGTTCCTGCCGTCCCGGGCGAGACTGGTCAAGAAGTTCGATGCCGAGGTCGTGGGCGGGTCGCCCCTGCTGGGTGTGGACGGCACGATGCTCATCACCCACGGCAGCGCCAAGCGGCGGATGATCTGGTACGGCATGGAGGCCACGGCGCGCTCGATCCGCGAGGGAGTCAACGCCCTGATCGCCGAGTCGCTGGGCGTCGACGGCCGCGCACGCGCGGAGGAAGCGGTCGAACCGCGCGTGGCGGAGGGGAAGTAGCCATGGCTGCGCTCACGGTCGGCCCCGGCGTCATCCGGGAGACGGTTCGGCTGGCGGCCCTCGAGGTGCCCGGCGTCCTGCGCGTCGGCCGCGGCGGCCCGCGGTGGCGGGCATGGTTCCGCGGCGCCCCGGTCAAGATCCGCGTCCGCGACGGCCAGGTCCACGTCACGCTGTGGGTCGTCGCCCGCCCCCGACAGCGCCTCGTGCCGCTCGCCGCCCAGGTCCGCGCCGCCACCGGCGCCGCCGTGGTGCGCCTGCTGGGCATGGAGCTCGGCGGCGTGACCGTGCTGGTGGACGGTGTCGGGAGCTGAGCCCCGGCGTCGGCGGCGGGATCGCTCGAACGAGGAGCTGGTCCGGAGCCGGCGCGCCGGTCGCCGTCTGGCGCTGGCTGCCGTGTTCGAGGCCGAGTTCGGGCAGCGCACCGCCGAGGCCGTCCTGGAGCGCCACCTGGCCCTCGAGCAGGACCCGGAGGCGGGGATCACCGCCCGTGTGCTGGTCGCCGCCGTGACCGAGCACCGCGACACGATCGACGCCAGAATCGCCGAGGTCGCCCCGCAATACCCGGTGGTTTCGCTGGCCCGGATGGACCGCGCATTGCTCCGTTGCGGCATCTGCGAGGTGCTACACTCGCCCGCGACGCCGGCCCGGGTGGCAATCGCCGAGTGGGTCGAGCTGGCTCGCACGTATTCGGGTGACCCAATGCGTCGGCTTGTCAACGGCGTACTCGGGCGTGTGGCCCGCGATCTCAATGCAAGCAGGCGATAGCCCAACCCAGGAGGGAGCCAGTGGCCACGACGTACGATCGGCTGAAGAAGATCGTTGTCGAGCAGCTCGGGGTCGACGAGTCTGAAGTGACGCCCGAGGCGTCGTTCGTCGATGATCTCAATGCCGATTCCCTGGACCTCGTCGAGCTCATCATGAGCCTCGAGGAGGAGTTCGGAACGGAGATCTCGGACGAGGACGCCGAGAAGATCCGCACCGTCCAGGACGCCGTCGAGTACATCGACGAGCGCTCGGCCTGACACCGTCGGACCGGGGCGAGATGCACCCGGCCGAGGCGCTGATCGAGCGGCTGGGCCTACCGGTCCGGGATCGGGACCTGCTGGCGCAGGCCCTGATCCACAGTAGCTGGCTCCACGAGCACCCAGACTCACCGCTAGGGCATAACGAGCGGCTGGAGTTCCTGGGCGACGCGGTCGTCAGCCTCGCCGTCTCCGAGGCGCTCTATCGGCGCCACCCCTCCGACGACGAGGGCATCCTGTCCGCTCGTCGTGCATCCATCGTCAGCACGCCCGGCCTCGCCCGGCTCGCCGTGAGGCTCGAGCTGGGCGGATTCCTGCTGTTGGGCGAGGGCGAGGCGCAGCGCGGCGGCCGGGTGCGGCCCTCCCTGCTGGCATCCGCCTTCGAGGCGCTCGTCGGGGCGATCTACCTGGACCTGGGCTGGGACGTGGCCCGTGACTGGATCCACGCGCAGGCCGAGCAGGAGCTCACCGCCGAGGTGGCCCTGACCTCGCTCAAGAGTCCCAAGAGCCGCCTCCAGGAGCACACCCAGCGCACTACCGGGGACCGGCCGATCTACCGCCTGGTCGAGGCCGTCGGGCCGGACCACGAGAAGCACTTCCGCATCGAGGTGGAGGTGGATGGGCGCGTGCTGGGGGCTGGCGAGGGCGCCTCGCGTCGTGTCGCCGAGACGCAGGCCGCTGCCGAGGCGCTCGAGACGATCCGCCGCGAGCGACTTGTGGCCAAGGCGGCGCGGCATGCGCACGACGCGGACGTGATCCCTGACGCTGTGACGCGTGGCGAGGCCGCCACCGACGCCGGCGATGACGCCGGCGCGCCGGGCGTCGAAGCCGAGGCCGCCACCGACGCCGGAGGCGACGCCGGCCCGGCCTGGGGTGTTGGCTCCGCCGATGCGACGGCGTCCGCAAGGGCCGCCCCGACCGACCTCTCGTGAGCGCCCCGGCGCGGCTGCTGGGACTCCGGGTCCAGGGCTTCAAGTCCTTCGCCGAGCGCACGCTGGTCGAGTTCGGCCCGGGGATCAGCGCGGTCGTCGGGCCCAACGGCTCGGGCAAGTCCAACCTGGCCGACGCGCTGCGCTGGGCGCTGGGCGAGCAGGGCCGCTCGCTTCGCATCCGCAAGAGCGAGGACGTCATCTGGGCCGGTTCCGAGAAACGCTCGGCGCAGGGCATGGCCGACGTCACGCTCGTGCTCGACAACATCGATGCGCTCCTGCCGGTCGAGTACACGGTGGTCGAGCTCGGCAGGCGCCTGTACCGGTCGGGCGAGAACGACTACCTGCTCAACAAGCAGCGCGTGCGCCTCCGGGACCTCCAGGACCTCCTCGACTCGGCGAACCTCGCCGAGAACGCGTTTCTGTTCATCGGGCAGGGCATGGTGGACCAGGCGCTCGCGCTCCGGCCCGAGGAGCGTCGCCCGCTGTTCGAGGAGGTCGCCGGGGTGCGGCGTCACGAGCGGCGGCGGCGCAAGGCCGAGGAGCAGCTGGCCGAGGCGGAGGCTAACCTCGCGCGGGTCGAGGACATCCTCGCTGAGCTGCGACCGCAGGCGCGCCGCCTGGGCCAGCTCGCGGAGCAGCAGGCGACGCGCCTGACCGCCGGCGAGGAGCTGGCAGCTGCGCTCATCGTCGCCGCCCACGCCCGCTGGCACCAGGCCGCCCGGCGCGAGGCCGGGGCGCAGGCGCGCCGCGACGCGCTGCATGCGGAGTCCGACGGGGCGCTCGAGGCGCTCGAGACAGCCGAGTCCACCGTGGGCCAGATCGCGTTGAGCATGGCCGCGCGCGCGGAGCTGGAGCGCGAGCGGCGGGCAGGCCACGAGGCCGCGCGCGCGACGCTGACGCAGCTGGGGCTGCGCGAGGCGCGGGCCGCGGGCGAGGTTGCCGCCGCGGCGCGCGATCGAGAGCGGATCGCGGGCGAGCGAGCTGCCGCCGAGGCGGACATCGCAGCGGGCCGGCGCGCACTGGCCGAGGCGGTCCCGGAGCCGGACCTCGAGCTCGAGGCGGCGCTCGGCGAGGCGGACCGCGCGCTCGGGGACGCGCTCTCGGAGCTCGCGTCGCTGCGGGCCGCGTCCCGCGCGCGCGGGGACGAGCTGACGGCGCTTCGGCGGGCCGAGGCCGCGCGCGCGGCGGAGGCGGAGACGGCGCGACGGCGCAAGGCGGACGCCGAGCGGCGCGCCGCCGACGAGCGGGCGAAGGCGTCGGCCGCCGAGTCGCGCAAGGCCACGCTGGAGGCCACGCTCGCGCAGGCGCACGAGACCCTCGCCGCCGCCGCTGCCGAGGAGGTGGCGGCCGTCACCGCCCGAGAGGCCGCGCGGGCGAGGAGCGACGCCGCCGAGGGCACCCGCCGCGCCGCCGCGGAGCGGGCCGCGACCGCGGGCTCCGTGCTCGCCGGGGCGCGAGGCCGCCGCGACGGGCTGGCGCGGCGTCTGGCGGAGGACGAGGAGCGGGGGATCGCACGGGCGGCGCGCAAGTTGGGCGGCCGCCGCGTGGACGAGGAGCTGGGGGTGGAACCCTCGCTGCGGGCAGCCGTCGAGGCGGCGCTCGGCGACCTCGCCCGTGCCTACGTGGTGGAGCAGAGCGCCGCGGCGCAGCTCAAGGCGGAGCGCGGCCACCTCGTGGTCCGGGAGCGGCTCGCCAACGCTGAGCGCGCCGCCCAGGGTGCCGGCAGCGGGCCCGCGGCGGAGCTCCGTCGGCTTGACGACGCGCTGTCAGCGTCCGGCGGCGGGCGGCTCGCCGATGCGCTCCGGCGGGACCCGGCGGGGGTCGTGCGGCTCCTGTTGGCGCGCGTCGTGTGGGCGCCGGACCTGGCGGCGGTGCTGACCGTGCAGGCAGCGCTCCCCACGGGCTGGCTGGCGGTGACTCGCGACGGGTCCGCGGTAGCGGACTCGATCACGATCCGCCT
>JAJYMP010000061.1 GCA_021786915.1 Chloroflexota bacterium | reverse complement strand
GCCCTCATCGATGCCGAACCCGAGGTCGAGGAGGTGGTGCCAGCGCTGCTCATGGCGAGCTGACCGATCAGACGCGAGGATGCGTTGCGCCTGCTGTTACACCACGTGCTGGGACTTGACCGTCCGCCCGCGCGAGGACCACATGAATGCCCACGGCGAGCCCTCGGGTGGCTCGGGGAGGAAGTCAACACCGCTGCGTCTCTGCTAGGGATCGATCGTGCGACGCGACTGTCCCGCGTAGGCAATTGCACGGTCGCTGGTGGTCCACTGGTATCGGCAATCACCGCTTTCATGGAGGCTGAACTTCCGTGTCGCGGCGATCTCTCGTGTCGCCATAGACATCATTCTCGCCACCAGCTGCCCAGATACGCCAGCGACTCGACCTGTGGCCGTCCCCCACGGATAGGCTGACGGTTCTACGTGGCTCCAAGACGCCGCCCTTCCGAGCTCGCCTTCGTCAATTGAGAGAACAAGCGTCACGCATTCCGTGGGCGCCTCAGCGGAAGATCCGTCTCGGGAGACGATCTCCGGCGAGTCTATTCCGCGCTCATCCCCGTCGGCTTGAGGTGGCTGGGGATTCACCCATACGCCGGGAATCGGTGGCGAAAGGGGTGCTGGCCAGGGTGCTGGCGTACATCCTCACGGGCATGCTGTTCGCCTGCCCGTGCGTAACGCTGGTCCCCTTCATCGCCGTCGACATCGTCGCTCGCGGGGTGTACGACCGCGGCTGACCCAGCACTGGTGAGCCGTGGCGGCGCGTCATAGTGGACGAACGATGCTCACAACCCGCGAGATAGCCACCCTCATCTGGTTCGTCCCGGCTGCGGCTCTCATCTGGTGGAAGGTGCCCAGCATTCGGGAGTCAGTCCGCTCGGTCGTCCGCGCCTTCCTGCAGCCGCTCATCCTCATTCCCGCGACCCTATTCGCCGCGTGGATGCTCGTCATCATCGACGTCGCCGCCCAGCTAGGCGCGTGGAACTTGGCACGGCTCAAGGACACGCTGTACTGGGTCATTCCCGGGTTCATCCTCATGTTTGGTGCAACCAAGGCGGCCACGGAGCCGGGATTCTTCCGACGCCGGGCACGTGAAGCCGTCGGCGTGTCCGTGTTCCTAGCGTTCTATCTCGGCGTGCTCACGCTCGACTTGCCGTGGGAACTGTTGCTCGTACCGGTCCTGACGTTGCTCGGCATCTACGTGGCGGCAGGTGGCACCTCCTACGTATCGGCTCGGGCGGGCAATCGGGCTGGAGCTCTCCTCGCCGTCATCGTGCTCGCACTGCTTGTCTACACAACGGTTCGCCTTGTCCAGAATGCGGGGACGACTGACTGGGCGGACCTAGCCAGCAGCCTTGCGCTCCCCGTTTGGCTGACCCTTTGGGCGCTCCCGTTCGTCTGGGCGCTGAGCGTCTGGTTGGAATACGACACCGCCCTGGGGCACATGCGTATCGCCACCACTGACCGGCGCATGCCGTGGAAGTCGGTGCTGGCCCTCGTCGTGTCGTTCCGGTTTCGGCGGACGGCGCTCCACAAGTTCGCCGGTCGATGGCCTCGCGACCTGGTGATGGCTAAAGGGTTCCGCGAAGCGCGCGCCGTCATCGCGAAGCAGCAAGCAGAGGTGAAGGCTGAGGCAGCTGCGAAACAGAAAGCAGCCGATGACCTCAAGCGGTATGCCGGAGCGGTCGGTGAAGACGAACGCGGCCGTCAACTGGACAAGCGCGAGTTCGAGGCAACGGTTGAAGCACTCGACACGTTGGCGAATGCGCACATGGGCTGGTATCGCAATCACGGCAATCGCTACCAACGCGACCTCCTGGAGAAGTCCGGCGAGGTGTACGCGCGTGGGCTCCCCACGGAGCACGGCATCACCATGCACGTGAGCAACAGCGGGCAATCGTGGTACGCGTGGCGGCGCACGCCTTCGGGACTGTGTTTCGCCATCGGCGCGGCAGGCCCGCCCCCGTACCAATGGTTCTACGAGGGCATGGAGCCGCCTCGGGGGTTTCCGAAGGTCAGCCACGATTGGTCGCTCCCACCGCACGAGCGCGGTCCGAACTGGGAGTGGGCCTACGACCCGGACGACTGGTGCTCCGAGGACGCGTCCGAGGTCGAGGCAGGGGACGCCGATGAAGTGGCGGGTGCCTAGACTGCCTCGAACCAACGGAGTCACCCGCCCGTGCGGCGGGCGTTCTCGATTTCGACAACGACGTCCAGCCCGGGTTCCGCAGCTGAACGCCCGGGAACGCATGCGGACGGCCCGTGCTGAGCACGAAGCGGGTCGCCAGACGGGTCTCCGGGGTCGTTCGGCATAGATAGACGACTGAGCGTGTGCCGGTCTTGCATCGATAGATAGGGTCTGGTACGCTGCGCGGGATGTACCTGCGGACCACCCGGCGACGCAACGGCGACGGCACCGAGGTCAGGTACCTGTCCCTCGCCCACAACGAGTGGGACCCCGTGGCCGGCCGCTCGAAGGTCCGGATCCTGTTCAACTTCGGCCGCGAGGACGAGCTCGACCGGGATGCGATCCGGCGCCTCATCGGCTCGCTGTCCCGGGCCCTGCCGCCCGGCGAGGCGCTCATCGCCGCCGCGCCGCCGGAGCTGCGCTTCCTCGAGTCGCGGCCACTGGGCGGGGCGTATCTGCTCGATGCGCTCTGGCGCCGGCTCGGGATCGACGCGATCCTGGCCCGGGCCCTGCGCGGGCGGCGGCTCGATCCATCTGCGGAACGGGCCTTGTTCGCGATGGTCGCCAACCGGGCCCTCGCCCCCGCCTCCAAGCTCTCCTGCGCCGCCTGGGCATCCGAGCGGGTCGCCATTCCCGGGCTCGATCAGCTCACCGACGATGCCTGCTACCGGGCGATGGACTGGCTCCTCGAGATCGAGGCCGAGATCGCGGAGCAGGTCTACTGGTCGACCGCGACCCTCCTGGACCTCGAGGTCGACCTGCTCTTCTTCGACACGACGTCCACGTACTTCGAGACCGACGCGGCGGACCCGCCGACTGACGCTGCGCCCAAGGGGTTCCGGACGTTCGGCCACTCCAAGGACCACCGACCTGACCTTCCCCAGGTCGTGATCGGCCTCGCGGTCACGCGCACGGGGATCCCGATCCGGGTCTGGACCTTCCCCGGCAACACCGCCGACCAGGCGCTCATCCGAGAGGTCAAGGACGACCTCCTCGCCTGGAAGCTGGGGCGGGTGGTCTGGGTCACCGACCGGGGCTTCGCGTCAGCGCAGAACCGCCGCTACCTCCAGCGCGCCGGCGGCCACTACATCAGCGGCGAGAAGCTCCGCTCCGACTCGGCCGAGGCCAAGGCCGCGCTCGCCCGTCAGGGCCGCTACGGGGTCGTGGCCGGCAACCTCGAGGTCAAGGAGGTCGTCCTCGACGGGGGAACCATGCGCGACCGCTTCGTGGTCTGCCGCAACCCCGATGAGGCCGCGCGCGACGCCGCGATCCGCGACCGGCTCCTCGGAGGGCTCGAGGCGGCCATCGCGGGCAGCGACGCGCTCGCCCCCGCGGCGAGAAGCACGCTCGCCTGCGACCTGCGGGCGACCCCCACCAACCGGCGCTTCCTGCGCGTCACGAGGGCTGGCCTCCTGCGGATCGACCGGGCGGCGGTCGCCGCCGACGCCAGGCTCGACGGCAAGTTCCTCCTGCGCACCAGCGATCCCACCCTCTCGGCCGCCGACGTGGCCACGGGCTACAAGCAGCTCCTCGAGGTGGAGCGCTCGTGGCGGGACATGAAGACGACCCTCGAGCTGCGTCCGGTCTACCACCGCAAGGAGACCCGCATCCGCTCGCACGTCCTGCTCTGCTGGCTCGCCCTGCTCCTCGTCCGGCTCGCCGAGACCGCCACGGGCGACACCTGGCGCAACCTCCGCGCGGAGATGGACAAGCTCCACCTGGGGCGCTTCTCAGGGTTCGCCGGGGAGGTCGCCCAGCGGACCGAGCTCACGTCCCGCCAGGCCGCCATCCTGCGGGCTCTCGAGGTCGCCGAGCCGCCGCGCTACGTCCGGGTGGCCGCTCCAGAGGCCGCCACGGCCACCGCCGGCTGATCTATCCCGCCCGCACCCGCCGAGCGTGGCATAGGTACACGTTCACGCTCCAACTGCGGAACCCCGGTCCCACCCCGGCGGCGCCCGGCCGCCCC
>JAJYMP010000555.1 GCA_021786915.1 Chloroflexota bacterium | reverse complement strand
GCCCGGCGACCGGCGAACCTTCCGCTTGCTCGGCGTCGACCAGGCCCTCCGGCTCCATCTCGCGGAGCCGGAGGTTGCGGCCGCGGGCGTCGCGTGACCGGGGATTCATCAATTCCGTTCGCGAATGGAGAGTGGCGATGAAGAACCTGCAGAAGATCGGCGGCATTGCCGCACTGATTGGTGCGGCAACGACCCAGATCGTCCTGGCTCTTCCCATCGGCCTGCAGGAGATGGTTCTGGACGTCTGGCTGATCGCCAGGGGGTTCAATCCACGGGCGGTCGCCGCAGCGCCTGGCATCGCCGCAGCGCCCGCCAATGCGACCTCGCTGGCAGGAGCGCAGACGCTGTGACGATGCGGTAGCGGCGACCTGTGCTCCTCCCGCCGCGCTGGTTCGTCCGCGTCGCGTGGCTGGGTCACCGCGCGACCTACTCGATCACGGGCGGCCGGCGCGGCCTGCCGCCTTCGCGGACATCGACGGCTTGACGGTCCGGCCCGTCCGGGTGCCCCAGGGCGCCTCGGTAGCTCGTCGCCGTCTCGAGTTGTCTCGCGCCGCGCCCTCTCTGCGGACGAACTCGGCCGGCCTGCATCGCAATGACGAACCGTCATGACATGGCGCTACCGGGAGGGCAGTCTCACTCCCGCAGCCGGGTCGCCTGCTGACGTGGCGCGACGCCCGCTTCTGGAGGCAAACATGCTCGCGCGCTACCGCACTCTCGTGACGCCGCTCGCGCTCATCGCGGCGGTCGTCCTCGTGTACCTGGAGAACCCGTGGTACCCCCCGGCGGCGGGCAGCACCGCGCGCGACGCGGGCACCGTGGTGTTCTGGGTGCTCACGCTGGTCGCGCTCGTCCTGATGTTCGAGGACCGCAAGGCACCCGGCGCCCAGATCGTCGAAGTCGAGGGTCCCGCGCTCACGCGCTACCTGTTCAGCAACAGCCGGGCCGGGCTCGTCTGGCTGCCCATCCGCATCTTCGTCGGCTTCGAGTTCGCGGTGGCCGGCTGGCACAAGCTGAGCGGACCTGGCTGGACCAACGGTGGGTCCGCGCTCCTCGGGTACTGGGAGAACGCGGTGAAGGTGCCGACCCAGGGTTCGGCCCCCATCACCTTCGACTGGTACCGCAGCTTCCTGCAGTTCCTCATCGATACCCATTCGCAGGGCTGGTTCGCCTGGCTCATCACCCTCGGCGAGCTCGCCGTCGGCATCGGCCTGCTGGTCGGAGCGCTGGTCGGCATCGCCGCCTTCTTCGGGGTGGTCATGAGCATGTCGTACCTGCTCGCGGGATCGACCTCGGTGAACCCGATCATGTTCGCCCTGGCGGTCGGGCTGATCCTCGGCTGGAGGGTTGCCGGGTACTACGGGCTCGACCGGTACCTGCTGCCGCGCCTGGGCGTCCCCTGGCGGGCGACGGTCCGCACCGCCGAGTCGGCCGAGGCTCGCCCGGTGACCGGCTGACCGGACAGCCCACGGCCCTGCCGGGGAGCTCGACGGGAGGTACAACTTGACCGGCGGTTCCATCCCCCCTGACGTCCCCCGCCTCCGGAGGGCGGCCGGCCAATTCCAGCATCACATGCGACCGTCATTGGCCGACGCGGGGTCGTCGCCACGACGCGAAGACATCACGCAGGCCCAGTACGGCGCGTGGATGGCCGAGCCGCGCGAGTGCCCGGCCTGCAGGTCACCCAACGTCGCCATCGACGGCGGTTGTTTCGGCGGGCTGTGGTGCCTCGACTGTCGTGCGGAATGGCGCGTCACGAGATTCCCCGCCGGGATCGATCCTGATTGGTGGACGCTGCGCGGCTGACACGACTGCGAGCGGTCGGGTTGCACCGGCCGGGCGGTGATCATGGACGAGCGACGGGCTCGTGAACTCGTGGGCCAGGCGCGAGCGCGCGTCGAGTCCAGGCTGGCGGAGCTGCGCGGCGAGATTCGTGCCGAAGGCTCCCTGCAGCGCCAGCAGACCAGAGAGTGCGAGGACGCCGGCACCACGCTCGATGCGGAGTCGGTTGAGGTCGCCCTGGTGGCCGACCTCCGCGAGCAGCTCGCCGCCGTCGAGCTGGCCGAGGAGCGCATCGCCCGGGGCGCCTGCGGCCGATCGGTCGAGAGCGGGAGGCCGATCCCGGACGAACGGCTCGAGGCGGAACCCCTGGCCGAGCGGACAATCGAGGAGCAGCGCCGTCTCGAAGGAAATGCGGCGACGTAGCCCATGCCCGGCCCGTGCGTGGCCCCTGCCGGCAGATCCGCGATCGGCTCAGATGCCGAAGCTCCGATGAGGGTGCCCACCGTGTAGGTCACGCCCGCGGCCGCGAGCCCCAGGAGCAGCTGTCGGGCGCCTCCGCGCACTGGGTCGCGGGGGAACCTGCGCCCGACGTAGATCCCGACGAGGATGTCGTACTCCGCCTCGGGGGTCACTTCGAGTTGCCGCCGCTCGAACGCGATCTGATACTCGAGCTGTTCGCGCTGCGATTGCACCGAGATGTATTCGCCGACCGCCATGTTGAACGCGCCGGCGAGAAGGCCCGCGATGCCGGCGAGGACGATGACCCCGGGCGCCGGAGCCGCGCCGGCGACGCCCATGGAAGAAGCGCCTCGCGGCGGGAGTGCCATCTGCCGACCGCGTGCGCGATCGCTCGCGAGTGTGTCGCCGCCGCGCCACGGCGTCATGATGGTCTGTCATGCGGGCCGGCATCACGGACCGAGAAGAACGCCGGTTGGGCCCGCTGCGCAGTGGCCGACGGTCAGTCTCGTCGCGAGCCGTCAGGCGTATTGGCGTGCCCCTGCGCACTGGCTTCCTCCGGCGTGCCGGGGACCGCGGTCTCGATCGGCCCGGGCCGCCACAGCCAGCCGAGCGTGCCGGCAGCCGCCTTGGTGCCGTAGAACCCGCCGCCCGGACCACGCAGGACATAGGCAATGCCGGCGGCGATGACGGCGCCGGCGAGCGGTCCGGCGAGGTAGACCCACCAGGCCGTCGTGTCTCCCAGCACCAGCGCCGGGCCAAGCGACCGGGCCACGTTCATCGAGGCGCCGCTGACCGGGGCGCCGAACAGGCCCGCAAGCACGATGTAGCTCGCCACGCCGACGGCGTTCATGGGGCCAATGTTCTGGGCCCCCGAGGACGTGCCAAGGATCGTGCTGACCAGCCCCACGCTGAGCACGACCTCCCAAACCATCGCCGTCGGCTCGCTGATACCGGGGCCGGGCAACGTGAGGCCCGCGGTCCCCTGTCGACCGAGCAGGGCCTCAAGCAGCAGGGTGGCGAGGATGGCACCGGCGAACTGGGCGACGATGTACCCGGGCACGCGGCGCCACGGGAAGTCGCCGCGCAGCGCGAATGCGAGGCTGACGCCCGGATTGAGGTGCGCCCCCGAGACCGCCCCCATGAACAGAATGATCGCCCCGACCATCAGGCCCGGCGCGGTGACCTGGGCGGTCAGGGGGAGCACGGTTCCGCCGAACCTGGCGTTGACCATCCCGCCGCCCACGGCGACCAGGACCAGGAAGAAGGTCCCGAGCACCTCGGCGAACAGGCGGCGCCACTCGTACTGCGCATCGGTGAAGTCGAGGTGGCGTTCGTCGAGCCCCCGACCGAACCCTGACGGGCCCAGGACCCGGGTGGCTCCTCGCGGGCCCCCGGCGGGTGCCCGGCCATGCTCCTCGGTCGGTGACGCCTGGCTGCTCATTGGGGCACCCTCCCCCCTGTCACGATCCGCGTGACCCCTGGGTCCCGCCGGGGTGACGAGCCCGCTCGCTTGTCGCCTGACGACCCGCATGAGATGCCTCGCCCCCGGCGGCCCGGGTGACCCAGATCGGCCACAGGGAATAGCGCCACAGAGCGCCGAGCAATGAGCGACCGAGCAGGGTTCCCGAGGACTCCGGGGGCAGCAGGATCATCGCACCGGAGGGGACCAGCATGGACCAGCGCTATGGCGGCGTCGACTGGGCGTCGGAGCAGCACGCCGTCTGCGTGATCGACGAGCGGGGGGCGGTGGTGGAACGCTTCAGCGCGCCCCACACCCGCCTCGGGCTGGCCGACCTCACCGACCGCCTGGGCCGCCAGGTGGAGGAGCTCGCCGAGCTGGCGGTCGGGATCGAGCGTCCGGACGGACCGCTGGTCGATGCCTTGGCCGCCGCGGGCTTCAGCGTGGTAGTCATCCCGCCC
>JAJYMP010000181.1:1192-4158 GCA_021786915.1 Chloroflexota bacterium | reverse complement strand
CCCTCCTCGTGCTCGTCGTCGCCGCTGGCGCCGGCGCCTGGTCCGTGCGGCCGCAGCCGCTTCTCCCCGAGGCGCAGGCGTCGCTGGGCGCGAAGCCGGACACGGCGTTCAAGAAGGCGGGCGACAGCTACCAGTGGATGCCGCCGTCGATGCACTACTCGGTCGGGCTCATCGTGTACCCGGGCGCCCGGGTCCTGCCGGCGGCGTACGGACCGCTCGCCCAGCGCATCGCCGCGCACGGATACCTGGTCGTCGTCGCGTCGATGCCGCTCAACCTCGCCGTGCTCGACATCGACGCCGCCAACGCGGTCATGGCCGAACACCCCGAGGTCACGCGCTGGGCGATCGCCGGCCACTCGCTCGGCGGCGCGATGGCGGCCCAGTACGTGGGGACCCACCCGGGCGTGATGCGGGGCCTCGCGCTGTGGGCGGCCTACCCGCCGGGCGACATCTCGTCCTCGGGCGTGGCCGCGACCTCGATCTTCGGCACCCTCGATGCGGGCGCGGACCAGATGGCCTCGCCCGACACGCGCAAGAAGCTCCCGCCCGACACCGTGTTCGTCCCGATCGCCGGCGGCAACCACGAGCAGATGGGCTGGTACACGGGGCAGCCGAACGACCCGCCGGCCACCATCAGCAGGGACGACCAGCAGGGTCTGGTGGCCGAGGCCACGCTCGCGATGCTCGCCCGTGTCCGAGCGCAGCCCGACCAGTTCCCGGCGCCGGCGCCGGCGCCCAGCACGGGCCCATCCCCATCGCCGGTCCCGAGCGCGTCCGGCGCGTCCTCGCCGTCGGGAGCCTGACCGCCCCTCGGGAACCTCCTCGCCTTCGGGAGCCGGATCGCCTGGATCGCCGACGCGGCCCGGCAAGCCTGATCTACGCGACGTCCTCGACAGGTCGCCGGGTGCCGGGCGTCCCCGCGATCCTGCGCAGCGCACCGGTCGCAAGTCCGATGCCCCCGACGATCAGCACGACGCCAAGGAGCTGCATGCCCGACGGGTCCTCGCCCAGCAGCACCACGCCGAGCACCAGCGTCGCCACAGGCTGGACGAGCAGCAGCACCGACGAGATCGCGGCGGGCAGCCGAGGCAGGGCCGCCTGGATGGCGAGATACCCGACCGACTGCGAGACGACCCCGTACGCGACGAGTGGCACCAGCGCGGTCAGGCTGGGCGCGAGGTCAAGGCCGCCCACTGCCAGGCCGAAACGCCCAGCCACGACGCCGAACAGGCCGGCCAACAGCCCGGTCACCGCTGTGGCGATGGCGACGGGCCCGGCGGGCCGGTGATCGGGGCTCGCGCGGCGGATCACGAGCAGGTAGCCCGAGTACGCGAGCGCGGTGAGGAGGCCGATGGCCACCCCGGCCCGCGGGTCGGCGCCGTACGCCTGGGCGCCCAGCACCCCCGAGATCAGCACCACACCGGCGAGCATCAGCGGGATCGCGATGAACACCTCACGCCGCGGGCGCTCGCCCATCAGGAGCCACGCAGCGAGCGCGACGATCACCACCTGCAGGTTGCCCATGACGGTGGCCAGCCCGGCGCCCATCAGGTCCACCACCAGGTGGAACGTGGTCAGGTCGACCGCGAAGAACGACCCCGCCAGCACCGACAGCCCCACGGTCCGGCGGCTCATCGGCCCGCGCGAGCGGTTCTCGCCCCACGCCACGAGCAGCAGGATCGGCAGGCCGAACAGGCATCGGAAGACCACGCCCGTCGCCGGCGAAACGCCCGACCAGCGGTAGAAGATCCCCGATGACGCGATGGCGAGGGCGCCGAGGACGGCGGCGGTCCGCGGCCGCCCCGCCATCCGCTCGAGCAGGCTCAGCGCTTCTCCGGCACGCCCACGAACCGCAGGCCCAGCTCCTGGTACTGCTCCGCATCGGGGGCCGACGGCGCCTCGAGCATCAGGTCCGAGCCCGACTGCGTCTTGGGGAAGGCCATGACCTCGCGGATCGTCGCCTGGTTCGAGAACAGTGCAGCCCAGCGGTCGATGCCGAGCGCGATGCCGCCGTGCGGCGGGGCGCCGTACTCGAACGCCTCGAGGATCGCCCCGAAGCGCTCCCGCATCTGCTCGACCGTGTAGCCCTGCAGGTTGAAGCTGCGCGCGAGCAGCTGCGGGTCCCAGATCCGCACCGAGCCGCCGCCCAGCTCCCAGCCGTTGAGCGCGATGTCGTACTGCATCGCCTTGGCGCGGCCCGCCGGGTCGCCCTCGTCGCGGACGCCCAGGTCGCCGGAGGTCGTCGTCAGCAGCGGCTCGTCCTCGGGGACCACGCCGCTGAACGGGTTGTGCGTGGCGTCCCAGCGGTGGTGCTCGGCATCCCACTGGTACATCGGGAAGTGGTGGATCCAGCAGTACGAGAGCTCGTCGGGGTTGGCCAGGCCGAGCCGCCCGCCCAGCTCCACGCGGAGCCTGCCGAGGACGTCGTTGGTGGTGCCGGCCGTGTCGGCGACCACCAGGATCAGGTCGCCCTCGTCCGCGCCTGCCGCGCCGCGGACGGCCGTCTGCGCCTCGGGGGAGAGGAACTTGGCGATCGGGCCGTCGAGCTCGCCGCCCGCCTGGACCGAGAGGTGGACGAGGCCCCGGGCGCCGAAGCGCTTGGCGAACTCGGTCAGCTCGTCGATCTCACGGCGCGACGCCCCGCCCATGCCCGGCGCGCAGATCCCCTTCACGCGCCCGCCGGCGGCATGGGTCTCGTCGAACACACGGAAGCCGGACGCGGGCTGCCCGTCCGGACCCGCCAGCACCGGCGCCAGGTCGAACAGCTCCACCCCGAACCGGATGTCGGGCTTGTCCGAGCCGTAGCGCTCCATCGCGTCGTCGTACTCGAACACCGGGAACGGGATGGTCCGGATCGGCCGCTCCGGCACCGTGGCCCGGCTGACCTCGATGACCATCCTCTCGATGAAGCCCATCACCGTCGCCTCGTCGACGAAGCTCATCTCGAGGTCGAGCTGGGTGAACTC
>JAJYMP010000181.1:0-1182 GCA_021786915.1 Chloroflexota bacterium | reverse complement strand
AGGCTGGCGGTCGCCGCGCATGTCCTCGTCGCGGAAGCAGCGTGCGATCTGGAAGTAGCGGTCCACGCCGCCCACCATCAGCAGCTGCTTGAGCTGCTGGGGGCTCTGCGGCAGGGCGTAGACCGTGCCCGGCTGCAGGCGGCTGGGGACGATGAAGTCGCGCGCGCCCTCCGGGGTGCTCTTGATCAGGTTGGGCGTCTCGACCTCGACGAAGCCGTTGGCGTGGTGGGCCTCGCGGATGGCGTGGACCAGGCGGCTGCGCATGACGAGCCGGCGCAGCATCGCCTCGCGGCGGATGTCCAGGTAGCGGTAGCGCAGGCGGAGGCTCTCGTCGATCGTCGCGTCGGGGTCGTTGATGTAGAACGGAGGCGTCTTGGCCTCGTTGAGGATCCGGACGCTGCGCGCCTGCAGCTCCACCGCGCCGGTCTCGAGCTTGGCGTTCTCGGTCCCCGGCTGCCGACGGGCGACGACGCCCTCGACCGCGATCACGAACTCCGAGCGAACCCGTGTGGCCGTCTCGTGGGCCTCGGGGGCGTCGGCGGCATCGACCACGACCTGGGTGATCCCGTAGCGGTCGCGCAGGTCGATGAACACGAGCTTGCCGTAGTCGCGCCGGCGATGAACCCAGCCTGCCAGTCTCGCGTTCGCGCCGTCATCGTCCACGCGGAGCTGCCCGCAGGTGTGGGTGCGATACGGCGTGGCGAGAGGGGCGGGTTCGGCGGACACGGGGAACTCCAGGGTGCGGTTCTGGCTGCCGTCCATCGTAGCGGAGGCCGATGCCTCTCCCGCGCCGGACTGACCCGGAGCCGGCGCTCGCTCCGAGCCGGCGCTCGCTCAGACCCGGAGCTCGGCTGCCGCGCCGGAGCTCGGCTGCCGCGCCGGCGTTCGCTCAGAGCCGGAGCTCGGCTGCCGCGCCGGCGTTCGGCTGCCGCGCCGGCGTTCGGCTGCCGCGCCGGAGCTCGGCTGCCGCGCCGGCGTTCGGCTGCCGAGTGAACCGGCACGCGGTGCGGTCCCGCGGCTCGCCTGGCGGGCGGGGCACCACGAGCGGCGCCCGGACCAGCCGCCCGTCGAGCGGGCCAGCTCGTCAACGCGCCCCTTCACTCGTCCATCGAGCGGACGGCGGGGCGCCGGGGAGCAGCGTGGGTTTCCCGCCGCGTTCCGGGCAGGCGCATCGCGGCCCCG
>JAJYMP010000067.1 GCA_021786915.1 Chloroflexota bacterium | reverse complement strand
CACGCCACCCGGGGCGTGGAACGCCTCGAACACGGTGACGTCGTGGCCGAGACGCGCGAGCTCGCCGGCGGCGGTGAGGCCGGCGGGGCCGGAGCCCACGATGCCCACCTTCTTGCCGGTGGGGGCCGGGTTGGCCTTGGGCAGCTCGTCGATGTGCTTCTGGGCCCAGTCGGCCACGTACCGCTCGAGGTAGCCGATGGCGACCGAGTTGCCCTTCTTGACGCGGATGCAGACCTGCTCGCACTGCGTCTCCTGCGGGCAGACCCGCCCCGTGACGCAGGGGAGGGCGTTGTCGGACAGGAGGCTCTCGGCCGCCTGGGCGATCTCGCCGTCGCGGAGGAACTTGATGAACCGCGGGATGTCCACACGGACCGGGCAGCCGTCCACGCAGAACGGCTTGGGGCACTGGATGCAGCGCTCGGCCTCCAGCATCGCCAGCTGGTAGGTGAGCCCCTGGTTCACCTCGCCGAAGTTGTGTGCCCGCTCGTCGCCGGGCTGCTCGGGCATGGCGACGCGCTCGATCGCCATGCGCTCCTTGTTGCTGGCGGGCTTGGCGGGCAGGCCGCGGGCCTCCCCGCCGGCCGGCGCCGGGGACGCGGTGTCGGTCACGACTTCACCTCGGTGGTGGCGCAGGCGCCGAGCTTGTCAAGGGCCTGCTGCTCGAAGGGACGATAGGTCGTCAGGCGGTCGGCCAGCTCGCCGAAGTTGACCTTGTGCGCGTCGAACTCGGGGCCGTCCACGCACGCGTACTTCGTCTGCCCGTCGATGGTCACGCGACAGCCGCCGCACATGCCGGTGCCGTCGACCATGATCGCGTTGAGCGACACCGTCGTGGGGACGCCGTAGGGGAGCGTCAGGTTGGCGACGGCCTTCATCATCGGCACCGGGCCGATGGCGTAGACCGCGTCCACGCCGCCTGCGTCGAGCAGGTCCTTGAGCGCCTCGGTGACGAAGCCGTGCCGGCCGTACGAGCCGTCGTCGGTGCACGTGACGACGTCGCCCAGCTCGGTGAGCTCCTTCTCGAGGATGACCCACTCCTTGGACCGCCCGCCGATGACGCTGGTCACGTGGACGCCGGCCTCGGACAGGGCGCGAACGATGGGCAGCAGCACCGCGGTGCCCACGCCGCCGCCGACGCACACCGCATGGCCCGATGCGAGCAGGTGCGTCTCGCTGCCCAGCGGGCCGGCGACGTCCTGGATGGCCTCGCCCACATGGAGGTTGGTGAGCTCAGTGGTGGAGCGGCCGATCGCCTGGATCATCAGCGTGATGGTCCCGGCCTCGGCATCGTTGTCCGCGATCGTCAGAGGGATGCGCTCGGCGCCCGGGCCCTTCCGGACGATGACGAACTGGCCGGGACGCCGGACCTTCGCGATCCTAGGAGCCTCGATGACGAGGCGGACGACGTTCGGTGAGAGCTGCTCACGCTCGATAACGGGGTGCAAGACAACCTCGCAACTGACCTGGGGCGGGACGCGTGGATCAACCCTTGCTGGGCGATACCCGGAGCATCGCTGATGGGCCTGCGTGCGCGTCACCTGCCCATGTCCCGGTGGCGCGGTCCAATGGTCACAAGGGCGGGGGCCTTCCGGCCGTCAGGGACCATCGGATCAGTCGGCCGCCGGGGTCCCCAGGGTGGACATGGCCGTCCACCCCCCCGCGTTCGGCTCGCACACATGGATCACCGCCTCCTGGCTCGGGATCGAGCCGCCGGCCACCAGCACGCCGCCGTTGGCCGGGAGCACTGCCTGCCCCGGATTCGCGGCGAACGGCATCGGCTCCAACCGGCGTTGTAGCACGAGCTCAGCGTTACGGGGCCAGGGGGCCCGTGACCGCTCAGCCGGCCGGAACGGCCACCCCGGGCTTGCCCTTCGGCCAGTAGAGCTCCTTCTTGACGTGGAACTCGGGGAAGCCGCGATCCACCAGCACGCGCTCGGCGTTGAGGATCATCTCGGGGTTGCCGCAGATGTAGACGACCGTCTTGCCGGGTTGGAGGCTGAACTGATTGCAGGTCTCGGTGATGACCTGCTCCGCGCGCCCCGTGAGGCCGCTCCAGCCCTTGTTGCGCGGGTCGGAGGGCCGCGAGATGGTCGGCACGTAGGAGAGCCGGTACGCCGGGTCCCGCGCCCAGGCCTCGAGCTCCTCGCGGTAGCCCAGCTCGTCGGCGAACGAACAGCCGTTGATCAGGATCGTCCTGCGAGGCTTCCCCTGCGCCATCGTCTCCCGGATCATCGAGAGGAACGGCGCGATGCCGGTGCCCGTGGACACGTAGAGGTGCGTGCGGGCATCGTCGGGCTCGAGCATGAACTTGCCCTTGGGGCCGATCATCCGCATCCGGTGCCCCACCTGGAGGCGCCACAGTGCGGTGGTGAAGCGCACGACTGGCACGTGGCGGACGAACAGCTCGTACCCGGTGGCGTCCGCCGTGGACGGCGCTGACGCGACGGAGTAGGGGCGCTGGAGCACCTTGCCGTCCGCGACCACGCCCGCCGTCATGTACTGGCCCGGCGCGAATGGTGCGGCAGGCCCGTCGACCTTGACCCGGAAGTAGGCGAGGTCGTGGGTGAGGTCCGAGCGGTGCACGAGGGTCGCGTTGTAGATATCGGCGAAGATGTCGATGACGCGGCTGTCCTCGCTGATGGGGTCGGTCACGGTGGTGCTCCTGCGGCTCGCGCTGTCACGTCCTGGGACGCACGGGGCTGACCCGGAGTGTACCGCTGTGACCCTCGTGCCCCGTGGGCCTCGGCTGGGCGCCAAACGGCCCGTTTCGGCGGGCTCGGTGGCCCAGCGGGTTGGTCCGCCTGTGCGGCAAGAGGTTCCGCCTACCGTCGTACAATTTCCAGCGTTCCCGAAAGGTGACCTTCCGCGGGCCGTGACTCCATGGGGCCCGCCTCCCACACAAGGAGCCCACGCAGCATGGTCGACACGCAGACCACGTCCGAGCGCCCGCACGTCGCCGCCAAGCGCTACATCTACGCTTGGGGCGCCGGCACGGCCGAGGGCAACGGCAACATGAAGGACCTGCTCGGCGGCAAGGGCGCCGGCCTCGCCGAGATGACCCTCGCCGGGCTGCCCACCCCGCCGGGATTCACCATCACCACCGTCGCCTGCAACGACTACTTCGCCAACGGCAGACGGCTCCCCGAGGGCCTCTGGCAGGACGTGCTCGACGCCATGCGCCAGGTCGAGGAGCGCTCCGGCAAGGGCTTCGGCGACCCGAAGAACCCGCTCCTGGTCTCGGTCCGCTCGGGCGCCAAGTTCTCGATGCCCGGCATGATGGACACCGTCCTCAACCTCGGGCTCAACGAGGAGACCCTGGCCGGCCTGATCGCCCTGTCGGGCAGCGAGCGCTTCGGCTGGGACGCGTACCGCCGGTTCATCGGCATGTTCGGCCGGATCGTCATGGACGTGAAGGCGGAGCGCTTCGACGAGCCCCTCGAGCACGCCAAGGCGAAGCACGGCCCCGACGCCAAGGACACCGACCTCGACGTCGAGGACCTCAAGGCCCTGGTCGACGTCTACAAGCAGGTCGTCCGCGAGGACACCGGCCGCGACTTCCCGACCGACGTCTACGAGCAGCTCGACCTCGCCATCAAGGCGGTGTTCGCAAGCTGGTTCGGCAAGCGCGCCAACGACTACCGCAACAGCCAGAAGATCGCCCACGACCTGGGCACCGCCGTGAACATCGTGACGATGGTGTTCGGCAACATGGGCGACACGTCCGGCACCGGCGTCGCGTTCACGCGCAACACCTTCGACGGCACCAACGCGCTCTATGGCGAGTACCTCGTCAACGCCCAGGGCGAGGACGTCGTGGCCGGCATCCGCACGCCCCAGGACATCAGCCACCTCAAGGTGGAGATGCCCGAGGCCTACGACGAGTTCGTCAAGATCGGCCAGAAGCTCGAGGCGCACTACAAGGACGTCCAGGACCTCGAGTTCACGATCGAGCGCGGCAAGCTGTACATGCTCCAGACGCGCGTCGCGAAGCGGACCGCCGAGGCGGCCGTGAAGATCGCGGTCCAGATGGTCAACGAGGGCGTCATCACCCAGAAGGAGGCCGTCGAGCGCATCGAGCCGGCCCAGGTTGACCAACTGCTGCGGCCCCAGTTCGAGCGCAAGGCACTGGCCGCCGCCAAGGCCATCAACACGGAGGGCCAACGCCTCGC
>JAJYMP010000478.1 GCA_021786915.1 Chloroflexota bacterium | reverse complement strand
GTCGGCCCACACGGGCGCGGTCCCGCTCACCAGCACGCGATCGCCCACGCGCACCGCGCGACTGAACCCGACCACGGGTTCGTACGGCGAACCCGACGAGACGCGGCGTCGCTCCACGAGGGGCAGCGTAGCAGGGGGCCGACATGCCGCACATCGGCAGACGAACAGAGACGGGCCGGGTCGAAGATCGCGATCGACGGTTCGCCCGCTACGAGATCACCGGCCTCGAATGCAGCGGCTCGAGCACGATGTCGTTGGGCAATCCCGCCTCCAGGCTCTGCCTGAACGAGGCGGCCACCGACGCGGACACGACGTTCCCCTTGCGCTGGAACCGCTCGCTCGCCTGCTCGGCGGCCTCCCCCGCCTCGCGCACGCGCCCGCACAGGCAGAACACCTCGGCGAGGCTCAGCAGCGCGTTGCCCTGCGACTCGATGTCGTCCGATTCGCCGATGAGCCGCACGCTCTCGGTCGCCAGCGACACGGCTTCGTCGCAGTCGCCCTGGCGCGCGAGGACCTTTGCGCGGACGTGGCGCCACAGGAACTGCGTGGACACATCGTCGGGCGCTGCGATCTCCTGGCTGAAGGCCGTCATGGCCTGCGCCTCCTCGTAGCGCCCCTGCCGGTAGAGCGCCTCCGAGAGCGACGCCGACGTCGTGGAGATGTACATCCGCTCGCCCATGGCGTTGAGCGTCTCGTAGTCCCCACGAAGCTCACGCTCGGCGGCGACTGGATCGCCGGCGATCATCTCCACCCAGCCCGAATCGAGCGAGGTCAGCGCGGCCAGGAGCTTCACGCCGAGCTCCTCCAGCGTGGCACGGCTGCGCCCATAGAGGACTCGCGCCCGCTGGGCATCGCCCCGCATCGCCTCGAGGTGCGCCAGCACGGCGAGGATCAGCGACTCCGACTTGCGGTCTCCCTCGGCCTGCTCGAGCAGCTGCTCGCAGCGCTCGATGGCTTGGGGCACGGGCGTCTGCCCCAGCAGGGCGCACATCGCGAGCGACGATCGCGAGCGAGTCTCGATCAGCCTGTCCTCGGCGATCCTTGCCTGCTCGATGGCCCGCTCGGCGGCGTCCTCCGTGAACACGTACCTGCCGGTCCCGAAGCCGATCATGGTCATCAGACGCCACGCACGGGCCAGGCCTTCGTGGTCGGCCGCCTCCTCGAGCACCGGCAACAGGCTCTTGACCTGGGAGATGACGTCGGTCTCGCCGTCCCCGGTGTCCGACTGGTAGAAGCGGAGCTGCATCCGCATGATCGCGGCGGTCGCCTCCATCCCGGGGTCTCCCAGCGTCGAGGCCCCGTCGCGCGCGGCCACGAACGCCTCGTCCGCCGCCGCGAACTCTCCGAGCTCCATCAGCGCCTCGCCGGCGTCGCGAAGCAGCCGGGGGCGCGTCGCGTGATCCTCGGGGACCAGCGCGGCTGCCCGCCGCAGGAGGCTCGCCGCGGCCGGCATGTCGCCGCGTGCCATGGCCCGGCGCCCGGCCGACGCCAGGCGCCGCGAGGCGTCGACGCCGATGGCCACGCCGTGTTCGTCGAGCGGTCCGAGATCCTGGCAGTACCGATGGGCCTGCTCCAGGTGCCAGCCGAGGATTTCCTCGAACTCGGTAGTGCGCCCTGCCTCGGCGTTGACCCGGTCGGCCCAGACCACGAACCGCTCGTGGAAGACGGCACGCGAACGCTTGAGCAGCCCCTGGTACGCGGCGTCCTTGATCAGGATGTGCTGGAAGCGATAGCTCGGGTCCGACTCGGATGCGGCCTCGCCCGCCCGGACGAGCTGCTTGGTCGCCAGCGACGACAGGTGTGTCATGAGGTCGCTCTTCACGTCGTCCGGAGCGAGCTCTCGCACGGCGGCCGGCGCGAAGCTGAGTCCGATGACGGATGCGGGCTCCACCACGGACCGCTCCACCGGCGGGAGCTGGTCGAGGCGGGAGGCGAGCAGGGCGTGGATCGTGGGCGGGATCGAGATGTCGGACAGGTCGACCGTGGGCTGCCAGCGATCGCCGGCGAACCGGATCGACCCGTTGTCGATGAGCATGGAGAGCAGCTGCTCGACGAACAGCGGGTTGCCCTCGGAAGCGGCGACAACGCGCGCCCGCACACCCTCGGCGAGACCTGCACGCCCGAGGAGGTTCTCCACGACCAGCCCCGCGTCGGCATCGGAAAGCGGCGTCAGCACGATGCGGGCCTGCTTCGGGCCCGTGGCCCAGTCCTCGTGCCGCTCCAGCAGCTCGTTGCGTGCCGTGCACAGCAGCAAGATGGCGGCCTCCTGGCTCGTCTCGGTCATGTAGCCGATCAGGTCGAGGAAGGTCGCCTCGGCCCAGTGGATGTCGTCGATGTGCACCACGACCGGCTCGTCCGTGGCGAGGATCTCGAGGAACCGCCGGATCCCCCAGAAGAGTTCCGAGACGGGGAACGGCGCATCGATCAGGCCCACGGCCGACGCCACGCGCTCGGCGACATCCTGGTTGTCCGCACCCAGCAGCGAGACCAGGCGGCCCCGGGCGCTCTCCGGGGGATCGCCCTCGCGGATGTCGGCCGCCTCGCGCACCACCTCGACGATCGGCCAGAACGTGATGCCATCGCCGTAGGGCAGGCAGCGGCCGCGGATCACGCGGGCACGCGACCGGACCGAGTCCAGGAACTCCTTCGTGAGCCTGGTCTTGCCGACGCCAGCATCGCCCACGAGGGTGGCCATGCGGGCGCCACCTTCCCGCATCGATTCCGCGAGCATGCCGTCGAGCTGCGCCATCTCGCGCTCGCGCCCCACCATCGGTGCGTCCTGGCGGCGCGCGACCGCTTCTCCACTGCGGACCGCCAGCAGCCGGTAGGCCGGGACCGGTTGCGCCTTTCCCTTGAGCGTGAGCGGCTCGACCTCCTCGACGTCGACGGCGTCACGCACCAGCCGGTGGGTCAGGTCCCCGATGAGGACCTCGTGGAGCGGCGCGGCCTGCTCGAGCCGAGCGGCCACGTTGACCGCGTCGCCGGTGACCAGCCGCTGCCCGAGGCTGGCATCGCCCGCGACCACCTCACCGGTGTTGACGCCGATCGCCACGTCGAGCCGGATCCCCTGTTCGCTGGCGAGTCGGGCGGCGAGTTCCGCGAGGCCGACCTTCATGTCGAGCGCAGAGCGGACGGCCCGGAGCCCGTCGTCCTCGTGGCGGACCGGGAGCCCGAACACCGCCATCACGGCGTCGCCGATGAACTTCTCGACCGTCCCGCCATGCTTCTCCAGCACGCGACGCGATTCGTCGAACGCGGCCGCCATGACGTCCCTGAGCGACTCGGGAGCCAGCGGCTCGCCGCTGATCCGGCTCCCCTTCAGGTCCGAGAAGACGATCGTGACGGTCTTGCGGCTCTCCTGCGCGCGCTGCCGGGCCGCGAGGCCGCCGCCGCAGGAGCCGCACCACGTGAAATCCTCCGGGTTCTCGTCGCCGCAGTTCGGGCAGACGCGCACGTCGGGCCGGTCCACCGACGCCGGGGCCTGCGCCAGGGCAGGGGCGTCGGTGTTCACGCACACGAGCCGAAACGCCGCGACGGGCTCGGTTGCCCCCTTCGGGACGACCGGATCGACGGCCTCGACCTGGACATCGTCGGCGATGATCTGGAGCGTCAGGGCGCCGACGAGGACCTCGTTGGCCGGCGCCGACTGCTCGAGCTTGTTGGCGAGCTGCACGACTTCGCCCGTCAGTATGTGCTCGCCCGCGCTCGCGTCGCCGATGATGGCCTGGCCGGTGGCGATCCCGGTGCGGTTCGTCAGCTGCACACCCCAGGTCCGCTGGAGCTGTTCGTTGAGGGCGGCCAGCGCGCGCTGGCTCTCGGCTGCGGCCGCGACCGCCCGGAGCGCATCGTCATCGCGGGGAAGCGGCAGTCCGAACACGGCCACGATGGCGTCGCCGATGATCTTCTCGATCGTGCCGCCGTGCGACTCGAACACGGCGCGCATCTCGTCGAAGTAGAGGGTCAGGACCTCGCGGAGCGACTCCGGGTCGAGCTTCTCCCCCAGGGCCGTGGAGCCCTTGAGGTCCGAGGTGACGATCGTGACCCGGCGGCGGATCTCCCGGGGCGGCCGGTCGTCGGCGAGCTGCGTGCGGCAGTACCCGCAGACGCGATAGCGGGGATCGACCGACTTGCCGCAGTTAGGACACGACGCCATCGACGAAGTCTACGGT
>JAJYMP010000027.1 GCA_021786915.1 Chloroflexota bacterium | reverse complement strand
CGTCAGGGGTGCCTCTTTCGTTCGCCATGCCATCTGTTGTCCGCAGGCGCCCGTCAGGTTTCATCGATGGGCCTCGGGCCCGGTGGGCGGGCGATCCTCGTCGCCGTCCACCGGCTCCGGTGGTCGCGGCTGGACGACACGTATCCGGCGCCCACCCTGTGAGGACGTCAGGAGGGCGGCAGCGGCAGCTCGGCGACCGGCCTCCAGGTCGCGCCCTGTCCGAAGTCGCCATCAGCCGCTGCGCCTGGCTGGCCCCACCGCCAGGTACGAGCGATAGTCGAGGGCGGCCCCGGCGTAGACGCTGGCGAGCGCCAGGTCGGCGAGCGGGAGAGCCCTCCACGGGCCCCGGTCGGACGTCCGGAGCAGTCCGCCCCGGGCCTCCCACGCGAACCCCGCGGTGGCGCTCGCCATCGCGACCCCGCTGATGTAGTCGTCCTCCGGGATCGCCCCGACGTTCGGCGGGCCCGAGCTCCGGAAGGGGTCCACCGGCGCGACCGTCGTCCACCTCCCCCCGCCGTCGGCCGTGCGCACGATCGCCTTGGCTCCCGAGCCGGCCGAGAGGACCCCGGAGCAGGCGACCCAGCCGTCGGAGGCGGTGGCGAAACTGACGGCCCGGGCCGCTGGGAATGTGATCAGATGTCGACAGGGCCACCCCAGCGGAGAGGGCACACGGACTGGGAGCCGAACAGGAGTTCGTCTGGAGCGAACGCCCTCGGCTGAGCGACACTAGACGCGGTCCTCCGCGGGAAAGGCGCGCCAACGACGAGGCCCCTCGTGAGACGCGCGTCACCGAGGCGCTGCTGGCGAACGAAGGCGCACCTGACAAGCCGTCGCTTTCGGAGGTCATCACATCCCTCGTCATCCGCCTAGGCTTGGGCCGGAGAACCGACGACCGGCGGCGCCGCCTCGACGATCCGCGCGTCGACCGCGGGCGTACGCCGCTGGGCTGGCGTGCCGGAGGAGCGGCTCAGGCTGCTCGCGAGAGCGGCCAACGCCTTCGAGGTCGTGGCCGGCGCGGCGCGCCACGGGCCGGGCCAGTTCGAGCCACCCGACGCGCCGATGAGCCTCGAGGACGCCGAGGCGCTCGCGGCGCACGTCGTCGCGCGGTGGCTCGGCGAGCTCAGGCCGCTCGGGCGTAGTCGCCCCGTGACCTTCGAGCCGTACACGGACACGTACGCAAACGGGGTTGCCCGGGAGGCCGGGGCGCGCTAGCGTCCGCAGGAGAGGACGTGCCGCGCCGCTCCGGCCCGAGTCGGGCCAAATAGAACATGCGTACTGGTCGGGGCGAGAGGCTTAGCGCCTCCCATACCGACCTCATTGTCCAGCGGATCCGATTGGCGCCGATGGAGGACCGGAGGACGCAAGCAGCCGCAAAGGACGTGCGGCGGACTTCGGGGTTCGAAGCAGCCTCCTCCCCATAGGCTAAGCGCCGGTGTGGTGCCTCGTCGAGCCCTGCCGAAGACGGGGTCCGAGTTGGACGATGCTCGACGGGCCTCACACCACCAATGCAACCAAGGTTCTCGCCACTCGATCGAGCGGGCTGGAGGCGGGTGCGGGCGCGCGGAGCCGAGACAGCCGACGAGCTGCGCCTTCTTGGCGTGACCTTCGCCACACTGCCGACCGCGACATTGCTCGCCTCGCCCCCGAGGACGGTGCGACGGCAACAACTGCTGCCTACCGGCGGCACCAGATAGACCAGAGGTTGCGCCGGATCGAGGCTTGATCGTTTCTTGAGCCGAGGGCGACCTCGGCCTTGAGCCTTGCGAGCGACAGTTTCGATGTGCCCATGCAGCGGCACCAACAGACATGGAGACCACAGACATGATGGGATACGGCACCGGGCTCGGGCTCGGCTACGGACTCGGCGGGTGGCTGATGATGTTCGGTGGGATTGCGGTAGTCGTCGGCCTGATCCTGCTGATCGCTTGGGCGGTCGCCCGGGTGGGCGGGTCCACGGCAGGCGCGGGCACTCCGGGCCAGTCGTTCATTGCCCCGTCCGCTGCGCAGCCTGTTCCAGACGCCATGGAGATCCTCCGCATCCGCCTCGCCCGCGGCGAGATCACGGCCGACGAGTTCGCCGCCACGAAGCAGGCCCTGGAGGCGGGACGATGAGCGCTCGTCTGGGTATCGCGGGAACGGTGCTTGCCGTCGCCGGCGCGGTGATGATCGGCGCAGGGTTCCTCGTTGGCGGCGGCGGCAGTGCCGGATTCGGCGTCTCGATGATGGGCGGCGGCGGTCTCGGCATGATGGGCGGCGCGGTGGGAAGTGGGATGATGGGCGGCTTCGGAACCCAGTCGGCGCCCGGCCCCGGCGAGTCGGGCTTCGTGGCCGGCACGACGTCGACGCCTCGCGTCGTGCGCGTCCTCGCCGGCCCTGGCTATGCCTTCAGCCCGTCGACGATAACGGTCGCCAAGGGCGAGACCGTCACCTTCGAGGTGACCTCAATGGGCGGGCTCGTCCACGAGTTCATGGTCGGCCCGGCCGATGCCGTGGCTGCGGACCAGTCCGGCACGCCGGAGGTTGCGGACATCGGGATGATGCAGACCAAGTCCGTGACCTACACCTTCGACGGAACGGGACCGTACGCCTTCGCCTGCCACGCGCCCGGCCACTACGAGGCGGGCATGCGGGGGACCATCACGGTCGTCGGCTGACGGCTACGATCCACCCATGGCCCCGCACGACCGCCCGCCGCGCGTCCTTGTCGTCGACGACGAGCCGCCCATTCGCGCGGTCGTGCGGGGCTTCCTCGAGCGCGACGGGCTCAGCGTGGCCGAGGCCGAGGACGGGCCGTCGGCGGTGGAGGCGGCGCGCAGGCTCGAGCCCGACGTGATCGTGCTCGACGTCATGCTGCCCGGCTTCGACGGGCTCGAGGTGCTACGGCAGGTTCGTTCGTTCTCCGACCCAATGGTGGTGCTCCTGACGGCACGGACTGAGGAGCTCGACCGCATCGTTGGCCTGAAGGTGGGCGCGGACGACTACGTCACGAAGCCGTTCTCCGCCGCCGAGCTCGCTGCCCGTGTTGGAGCCCTCCTCCGGCGGCGCCGGCAGTCACCCCCCGCCGAGCCCAGCGGACCCAGGGGGCTGGACATCGACGAGGCACGACGGCTGGTCACGGTCGACGGCGCCCGCGTCGACCTCACGGCCACAGAGTTCGGCGTCCTAGCCGCGCTCGCTCGGGACCCCGGCGTCGTCCTCACGCGCCAGCAGTTGCTCGACCGGGCCTGGGGCGAGGATTGGCTCGGTGGCGAGCGCTCGCTCGAAGTCCACGTCGCCAACCTGCGCCGCAAACTCGGCGATGACCCGTCCGGGCCCAGGTTCGTCGAGACCGTCCGCGGCGTCGGCTACCGGCTGCGGACCGCCGGCCGGTGAGCAGGCCAGACCTGGGTCGGCTCCGCTGGCGGCTGCTCGCCGCGAACCTCGCGGTCGCCGGTGCCGGCGTCACCGCGGCGGTCGCAGGGGTCTGGGTGGCGGCGCCCCGAGCCTTCGACGACGCGATGGGCCGGAACGGCATGACGGGCGGGTCGGGCGGCATGATGGGCGGCTCGTCTGGAATGATGGACCCGCTGCTGCAGTCGGCGTTCGGCGACGCGGTCGCGACGGCGATTTGGCTCGGCCTCGCCGCCGCGGTGGTCGTCGCCGTCGTCGCATCGATCCTCCTCGCCACCCGCATCGCCGGGCCCATCGACAACCTCGCTGCCGCAAGCCGGCGTGTCGCCACAGGCGACTACATGCACCCGGTCCCGGCCGCGGGCGGCGAGCTCGGCGACCTCGCGGCGTCGTTCAACTTGATGGCCGCCGAGCTTGCCGCGGAAGAACGGCGCCGTCGCGACTTGATCGGCGACGTCGCCCACGAGCTGCGGACGCCAATCGCCTCGGCCCGCGGGTACATCGAAGGCCTCGACGCGGGCGTGTTCGAGCCAGGGCCCGAGGCGTGGCGCGTGCTCGGCGAGCAGACGGCCCGCCTCGAGCGACTCGTCGACGACCTAGCGACCCTCTGGCGGGCGGAGTCCAGGGACCTCCGGCTCGAGCCAGTCCCGATGGACGCGGCCGAGGCCTTGGAGTCAGCCCGTGCGCGGCATCAAGCCGCCGCCGCCGCTCGCTCGATTGCCATCCGGACCAACTTGACCCCCGTCCGACTCCTTGCCGACCCGATGCGTCTCGCGCAGGTGCTCGACAACCTCATCGGCAACGCATTGCGCTACGGCCGCGAAGGCGGCTCGATCTCACTGGGGCTGGCCACCGAGGGCCGAGAGGCGATCCTGGCGGTGCGCGACGATGGCCCCGGCCTCGACCCCATCGAGGCTGCCCGGCTGTTCGACCGCTTCTACCGCGTCGACCCGTCCCGCTCGAGGGAGGTCGGCGGCAGCGGTCTGGGGCTCGCGATCACGCGGTCGCTAGTCGAGGCGATGGGCGGCACGGTCGCGGTCGCGAGTCCGGGCCGCGGCCTGGGGGCCACCTTCACCGTGCGGCTGCCGGTCGCCTGAGGTCGCGCAGCGCGCACCACGGCCGATAGAGGTTCAGTCGGCAGCAGTCAGTGACGGCGGCCGGCGGGTGACGCCCTGCGACGAGCGCGTGCGGTGTGCCGCTGGCCTCCCGTCCCTACCTCGCGGTCTCGGCGTCAACGCAGGGCACCGGGAGCTCATGCGGCACTGGCGCGCCGCGGAGCGCCTCAGGAGCGCGGCCGTCGTGGTCGAGCTTGTCGGCTGGTGTCGTTCGCGGGTGGTCCGCTACGCTTGGGCGCGCTCGGCGCGCCAGACCCGCCGGTGTGCCCCCTGACGGGTGGCGCGAGTACTCGTCACGCCGGAACAACATGAAGCCGACCATGGCGACCATCATTGCCGCGTGGTACATGGGCACCAGCGCCGTCCCCAGCGCGAGCCCAAGCGCCGTGGCTGCGGCCAGTGCGGCGGCTGGCGCGGCCATCACGGCTGACATCTCGGCGACCGCCCGGCGGCGGTGACCGCGGTAAGCCATCCAGAGCGCCATCGGCAGCGTCATCTCGGCCGCCATCAGGAGGATCGCGACGCCAGGCATCGAAGAGGCGAGATCCCGGTAACCCAAGGCGCCCGCGATCGCCGTCACTGGGTACGACAGGACCATCATGCCCAACATCATGACGACCACCATCTCGACGAGATGGCGGGCCCACGACTCCCACGCCGACGGCATATCCACGGTGACGTCGCCATGTGCAGCGGCGGCCGCCTCGACCTTAGCGTGCTTGCCCGGGGTCATTCGTCACCAATGACCTCTGTGCGGGAGCTGCGGCAGCTACATCGAGGGGGTGAAGACTACAGCGCGGAACGCCTCGGGGTCGTCGCCGAACCCGAGGTCGCAGCCCTTGCCGCAGAGGACGTACTGCCGGCCTTCGTGCTCGCGGGCGAGGCCCTTCTTGTCGGCCCCGGCGACGTCGGCGGTCACGCGGGCGTCAGCATCGATCGCTGCCGAGGGCACGGATGAGGGCCTGCAGCCCTTCCACGACGACGCTCTGATCCCGAGCCGGGATCGCGTCCAAGATCTGGGTGAACTTGGCCTGCCGGGCCGCAGCTAAGTCGGCGGCCGCGGCCCTGCCCGCCACGGTCAGCTCGAGCCAGAGGACGCGGCCATCGTCGTCGCGTCGTGCCCTCTCGACCCAACCCCGGCCCTGGAGCCGGCTGACTAAGCGGCTCACCGTGCTCTTCTCGAGTCGGAGCCGCGCCGCGAGATGATGCTGCGGCAGGGGGCCCTCGCGCTCGAGCTCAGCGATAGCGTGGGCCTCGGAGACTGCGACCGGGCGTCCGCACGGAGTCCAATCGGGTTGGAGCAGCCCGAAGGCCCGGACGAACGCCGTCACATGGATCTGGAGCTGGGCCACGTCTAGCGCGTCGCTGGTTGCCGACATCGTTGCATTCTACAACCATATTCGGGCGACAGTCGACCTGCGTGAACAAGGCGGTACGGTCTCGGTCGCGAGCCCGCGGGCCCGCGGTCTCGGCCACTCAAGCGTCAGTCTGCGGCCGCTGAACCGAGCATCGCGCCTCAGCCGCCCGGGTGGTGGCTCGGCTCCGGGTGGTGGCTCGGCATCGGCATCGCGGTCGGGGCGGACGTCGGCATCGGCGTGCGGGTGGGCCTCGCGGTCGGCCGCATCGTGGGCATCGCCGTCCTGCCCGGCATGGTCGTCGGCATCGCCGTCGGCATGGCGCTCGGCATGCCCGAGGGCCCTCGCGTCGTCGACGGCGAGCCGGCCGGCTCGGGCGTCACGCCTGGATGGGTAGGCCCCGGCGTCTCCCGGGGCACGCCGGTCGGCGGCGCCGGCGACACGAGCGGCGACGGCGCCGGGGCCGGGTGCGTCGCGACCCACGCGGCGGCCGCCGCGCCCCCGCCAACGCCGCCGAGGACAGCAAGGGCGACCAGGAGGGCCAGCGCGGACGAGGCCCGGACCGCACCGGGCCGCCCCGACCCGAGGGCCACACGCCACGCGTCACGCAGGCCCGACAGCACGCCGGACGGGCGGCGCGCGCGCGCCGCCGCGGCCATCGCGGCGACGGGGGCGGGCGCAGGCTCGTCGGCGAGGGCAGCCATGATGTCGCGGGCGAGGTCGGCCCGCGGCCCGCGGCCCTCGTCGAGGGCAGTGCGCTCGAGCGCCGCTGCGGCCGACCGGATCCGCGCCGCCTCCTCGGGGGTGAACTCGCCGCGCCCGGTCACCGCGCGCCCTCCACCGCGTCCAGGCGGTCGCGCAGCCGGAGCAGCCCGCGGTGCAGGTGGGTCTTCACGGTGCCTTGCGGCCGACCGCACGCCTCGGCGATCTCCGGCACGGTGAGGCCGCCGAAGTACCGCAGCGCGACGGTCTCCCGGTACGGCTCCTCGAGCCCGCGCAAGGCCTCGCGGACCGCCGCGGCCTCCTCCGCGGCAGGGACGGCGTGCCCCGGGTCGGCCGAGGCCGCCGCGTCCAGCGAGGCCGCTGCGAAGTGCCGCGCGACCCGGCGGCCGCCGGGCTCGAGGATCTCGTCGGGGCCGTCGAGCGCCGCGACGTCGATCCAGTCGACGGGCCGCCGCTGCCGGGCCCTGCGGACGGCGATGCGGACGGCGATCCGCGAGACCCAGGCGGTGAAAGGGCCGTCGCCGCGCCAGTCGGGCAGCGAGCGGAAGGCGGTCACGAAGGCCTCCTGCGCGGCGTCCTCCGCGTCGCTCGCGTTGCCGAGGACGCGGTGACAGGTGCGGAGGACCGCCGCCAGGTCGCGCTCAACGAGAGCCGAGAAGGCCTCGCGGTCGCCGTCGAGCACGGCCCGCACGGCCCGCACGGCGAGCTCGTCGCGGACAACGGCGGCGTGGCGGTCGACTGTCGCGCTGCTGAGGCCTGGAATGGCGCGGCTCCTCCGGCCGGGGCTGCCGGGTGGCGTCGTCGAGACGCGGGACGCGTCATGGCCTGCCCCTCGATCTATCAGCGTGAGGGTATGCCTTGCGGCTGCGGCATGCCGGCTTGGCGTGGCCGGGCGACCGTCAGCCGTGGCCCATCCCGTCGTGGCCCGCGTCGTGACCGGAGCCCCCGTCCGGACAGGGCGTCCCGGCGGGATGCGGCGAGGCCGTCGGGTCGGCGTGGTGCGTCGTCATCGCGTCCGACCGGTGCGGGGTAGCCGTCGCGACCGGGTGGTGCGTCGGCTCGGCGCCGTGGGCCGTCATCGCGGCCACGGCGTGGTGGGTCGCGGAGGACGTCGGCATCGCGGACGGGGCCGCGGTCCCTGACGGCACCGCGAGGGAGGGCGCGCGGCTGGCCGCGACCGACGATGGCCCCGAGGACGTGACGCCGGGGCTGGCATCGTGTGGGCTCGCCGGCTGGGAGGCGACGGCGTTTGCGCCGAGCGCACCGGAGACGACCAGGACGCCGGCGGCGAGGGATCGGGCAACGGCGTGGGCAACGGCTGTGCTGAGCATGTTGGACCTCGTGTGGTTCTGTTCGTCCGTCTCGGGAGGGCTACCCGTCCCAGACCGGTAGGGTCACGGACCGTCGGAACCGTTTCACGCCCGCCGCCCGGCAGGAACAGCGATCAGGAGGCGACGACCGACCACGCGAGGTCCGGCCGACAACGACGCGAGCACGGCCTGGTCCAAGTCGAGACGATGGACCGGATCGAATCGAAGAGTTGAGCCCTGCGTGGGCTCCCGGCCCGCGCCGAGCGTGCCGCCGCCTCGCGAGCCGGCGGTACGCCGTCGGCCGATTCAGGCGGCGCCGCGCGACACGAGCTCGAGGATCTCCAGGAATCCAAACAAGCCGATGACGACCATAACGATCCAGAAGGCTGCGACGGCGATCCGATCTGGGTACATTCGGGCGAGGATCCGTAGTCCTCCTGAGGACCAGGTGAATCTGGAGTGAGGCGGCGATGTGCGGGGTGCGGGCTCCCTCACCGGGTCGCAGCGAGCCAGGCTGCGACTTCCTTGACCAGATCTTGACGAAGCGATCCGGTGGCGTCGCGATACATTGACGGCATGATGACCCAGCTCAGGTTCCGGTGTAGGTGTGCGCGGCGACTGCGCTGCGCAGAGGCCACGACCTCGGACTCCTGACGACCTTGTCGTCGTGGCTGGCCCGACGTGGCGGGCCTGAGGCCTCGATCGGAGGCCTCCGCTCCTGAGCAGCGCACGCCGCGCCCTTCCGCCTCCGTGCGCCTCCACTCTCCACCTGCTCAGGAAGCCGTACCCTCATGACCCTCGCACTCACTGACTCCGCCCATCCGTACGTGTCGAGCACTCCCGCGGCGTGCTGCATGACGCACCAGCACGACGCTCGACAGCTCGCCCGCGTCGTGGCAGCGGTGGTGCCCCCGGGCGTCGTCCTCGACATCGGGTCGGGGGCCGGCGCCATCGCCATGAGGCTGCTCCACCTTCGGCCCGACGTTCGCGTCGTCGGCGTCGAGGTGGCGTCGGGCATGGCGCTCGAGTCCGTCAGACGGGCTGCAGCGATGGGTCTTGGCGACCGCTTCCGGGTGGTTCGCGGCGACGCCCTGGCCGTTCGCCTGCCGGACGCTCCGTCGGTCGTCGTCAATCCGCCGATGCTCCCGACCGAGGGGTGGTTCGAGGCCCCAGCGGCGTCTTGGCCCCGCGAAGGGTTCGCGGCCGCCCTGGTGCGCCGCCTCGGCGCGCGGCGGGTGACCTCCGACATCTGGATCCACCTGTTCGACTTCCAGGGGATCGAGCGATCGTTCGGCTGGGGGACGCCGATCGCGCGCGTGGCAGCCGAATTCGGGTTCGAGCTGAGCTATCCGCACCGCGGCTGGCGGGCCGTCGGCCCGACGAGCCGCGTCCGCGACGCCCTCCCCCAGTTGGCGCGGCTCTTCCCGGATGCCCGAGCGCTCATCGACGGCGCACCCGTTCGCCTAGACGAGCTTCGGCCGGCCGAGGCGTACGCGCTGCTGATCCCCCACTCGGTCGTCCGCCTCCACAGGGCGCCGACCGCGAACGGAGCCCTTCGATGACCGCCACCGCAGAACCCACAGCCTCACCGATGGACATGACCTACGCCGACTCGATCCTCGACCTCGTCGGCGGCACGCCGCTGGTCCGGCTGTCCCGGATCACACGGGGCCAGGGGCCGCTCGAGGCTCAGCCGCTGCTCCTCGCCAAGCTCGAGATGCTCAACCCAGGGGGGTCCGTGAAGGACCGCATCGCCCTGCCGATGATCGAGGCGGCGGAGCGACTAGGCCTGCTCCGGCCAGGCGGGGTCATCGTTGAGCCGACGTCGGGCAACACCGGCCACGGCCTCGCGATCGCCGCGTCGCTCAAGGGCTACCGCTGCGTCTTCGTCATGGCCGACAAGCAGTCCGAGGAGAAGCGTGCTCTCCTGCGCGCGTACGGGGCCGAGGTCGTCGTGTGCGCCACCGATGTCGACCCCGACTCCCCCGACAGCTACTACTCGACCGCCCGGCGACTGGTGGAGGAGACGCCGGGCGCGTTCAGTCCCGGCCAGTACTGGAACGCTGAGAACCCGCTCGCCCACGAGCGGACGACCGGCCCCGAGATCTGGGCTCAGACGGGCGGCCGGATCACGCACCTCGTGGCGTCTGCGGGTACCGGTGGCACGATCAGCGGGACGTCGAGGTTCCTCAAGCGTCACAACCCCGCCCTGACGGTCATCGGGGCGGACCCGGAGGGCTCGGTCCTGTCGGGCGACACTGCGCGCAGCTACCTCACCGAGGGCGTCGGCGAGGACTTCTTCCCCGACACCTTCGAGCCCGGCCTCGTCGACCGCTGGGTCCGCGTGCCCGACAGCGTCGCATTTCACACGGCGCGTCGCATCGCCCGAGAGGAGGGCATCCTCGCCGGCGGCTCTTCGGGCACCGCCGTGGCGGCTGCGACACTGGTGGTGCAGGAACTGGTCGATGGGGGCCGTGGCCCCGAGAGTGTGGTGGTCGTCGTCCTCCCGGACACCGGGCGGAACTACCTGACGAAGTTCTACGACGACGGCTGGCTCCTGGGCAGGGCGGTCCCGGCCGAGGGGGCCGAGCGCGCCCGGTTCGTGGAGTAGTCGCCGGCGCGGCAGGCGTCTCCAACCGAGGCGCCCTGCCGCCCTGTTGGCTACATCTGCGCGACGTAACCCTCGGCGAGGAACGCCTCGGGGTCGTCGCCGAACTCGAGGTAGCAGCCCTTGCCGCAGAAGACGTACTGGCGGCCCTCGTACTCGCGGGCGAGGCCTTTCTTCCGGGCCTCCACGACGTCGACGGTCATGCCGCAGACGGGGTCCTCGTTCGGGGCGACGGTGCGGTGCTCGGCCATGTCGTTCTCCTTACTCAGTGGGCCGGGCCCGCCTCGGCGACCTCGCAGATGCCCTCGGGGACGGGCTGCGAAGCCGCGGCCTTCTCGGCGTCGAGCGCGGCCTTGATGTCGGGGTACGCCTCGGACAGGCAGCACGAGCAGCTCTCGTACCACCGGCGCATGCCGTCGTCGATGACGACCGGCCCGGCGGGCGCGAGCGAGGGCTGGGAGGCGGCTGCCTCCGCCTTGGCGATGTACTCGGCGGGGTCCTCGACGAACGACCGGCGGCAGCCGCGGCCGCAGAAGGCCCACGTCCTGCCCTCGTGCTCGAGGAGCAGGCCGGCGGCCTCGGCCTTGGCCGTGTCCACGGCCATGCCGCAGACCGGGTCGATCAGGGTGGTGGGGCGGGCTTCCTGCATGTGGGGTCTCCTTTCAGCCATGGGCTCTGATGCGGTGTGCGACCTGCCGCATCACTGAACGGTGATCTGCGCCCGCATCCCGGCCGCGAAGTGGCCCGTGACGTGGCAGCCGGCGAGCGTGAGGCCCGCTTTGTCGAAGGTCATGGTGAGCTCCTTGGTGGCGCCGGGCTGGACCCCGATCGCAGTCGGCTCGTCCTTAGGCATCGACATGCCTCCGCCCGCCATCATCTCCTGATCGTGAGCGTCCTGGAAGGCCTGGTCGCCGACCACAAACTCGTGGAGGATCGTTCCTCTGTTCGTGACGACGAACGTGATGGGCTTTCCCACAGGGACCGTCATCCCGGCTGGCTCGATGCGGAGCGAGTCGCTGAGCGTGACCTCGATCCGGGTCACCGGGGCCACCGACGCCGGGCCGGCCGGGGTTACCGGTACCGACGTGCTCGACTGTGCGGGGATTGGGGTGCCCGGCGACGAGCAGGCGGCGGCGAGTACGGCGACCAGGGCGAGGGGCGCTAGGCGAATGGGACGCATGTGGACTCCTGTGGAACTTGGAACTGGCGGCTATCGGGTCAGGACGCGGCGCGGGCCGCCTGGGCGACGGGCGCGGGGGAGCTGGCGACCGGGCGCACCCGGAAGCGGCGGAGGCGCAGGGCGTTGGACACGACCGTGACCGACGACAGGGCCATGGCGGCCGCGGCGAAGATCGGGTCGAGGAGCATCCCGTTGATCGGGTACAGGATCCCCATCGCGATCGGGATCAGGATCACGTTGTAGGCGAACGCCCAGAACAGGTTCTGGCGGATGTTGCGCATCGTGGCGCGCGACAGGCTGATCGCGGTCACGAGGCCGCGCAGGTCGCCGGACATGAGCGTGACGCCGGCGGACTCCATCGCCACGTCCGTGCCGGTGCCCATCGCGACGCCGATGTCGGCCGAGGCGAGCGCGGGAGCGTCGTTGACGCCGTCGCCCACCATCGCCACGACCTTGCCCTCCGCCTGGAGCGCCTTCACCGCAGCGGCCTTGCCGTCGGGGCGGACGTCCGCGACCACGGTGTCGATGCCGGCCGTGCGGGCGATCGCCTCGGCCGTGCGGCGGTTGTCGCCCGTGAGCATCGCCACGCTGATGCCGAGCTTGTGCAGCGAGGCGACCGCCTCGACCGACCCCGCCTTGAGCGTGTCGGCGATCGCGACGACCGCGGCCGCGCGTCCGTCGACGGCCGCGAAGACGGGCGTCTTGCCCTCGCCCGCGAGCGCGTCCGCGGCGGCCGTCAGGGCCGACACGTCCACGCCGACGGACTCGAGGTACCCCGGGCGGCCGACGATGACCTGGCGGCCCGAGACGGTGGCCGACACGCCGCCGCCGGCGACGGACAGGAAGTCGGAGGCCTCGGCCAGCTCCATGCGGCGGGTCTCGGAGGCCTCGCGCACGATCGCGTCGGCGAGCGGGTGCTCCGAGCCGCGCTCCGCGGCGGCGACGAGGGCGATGACGGCGTCCTCGGTGAGGCCCTCGTCGGCGAGGACCACATCGGTCACGCGCGGCTTGCCCTCGGTGAGGGTGCCGGTCTTGTCGAGGACGACGGCCTTGACGGCGCCGAGGCGCTCGAGGGCCTCCGCGTTGCGGAACAGGATCCCATTCTCGGCGCCCTTGCCCGTGCCGACCATGATGGAGGTCGGGGTGGCCAGCCCGAGCGCGCACGGGCAGGCGATGATCAGGACGGCCACCGTGTTGAGCAGCGCCATGTTGAACGCCGGCTGGGGGCCGAAGGCGAACCAGATCACGAAGGTCAGCGCCGCCAGGCCGAGCACCATCGGCACGAAGTAGCCGGTGACGACGTCGGCGAGGCGCTGGATCGGCGCCCGGCTGCCCTGGGCCTCGGAGACGAGGCGGATGATCTTGGCGAGCACGGTGTCGGCGCCGATACGGGTGGCGCGGAAGGTGAGCGTGCCGGTGGTGTTGAGCGTGCCGCCGACGACCAGGTCCTCGACCCGCTTGCTGACCGGCAGGCTCTCGCCCGTGATCATCGACTCGTCGACGCCGGACGCGCCCTCGACCACGACGCCGTCGACGGCGATGGTCTCGCCGGGGCGGACGCGGACCAGGTCGCCGACCCGGACCTGCGCGATCTCGACGTCGGCCTCGACGCCGTCGCGGATGACGCGGGCGGTTCGCGGGGCGAGGTTGATGAGCTTGCGGATGGCGTCAGAGGTGTGGCTGCGGGCGCGGGCCTCGAGGTACCGGCCGAGCAGGATCAGCGTGATGATCGCGGCCGACGTGTCGAAGTACATGGGCAGCGCGCCGCCGTCCATCCCGAGCCCCGCGGCCTCGAAGAAGCCGGGGAACAGGATCGTGGCGACGCTGTAGAAGTAGGCGGCGCTCGTGCCGACCGCGATGAGCGTGTTCATGTCCGCGCCCTTGTGGCGCAGGGCCTTCCACGCCCCCTTGTAGAAGATGGAGCCAGCCCAGAACTGCACCGGCGTGGCGAGCGCGAGCTGGAACCACGGGCTGGTGAAGAGCGCGGGGATGGCCGGCAGGATCGTCATGCGCGCGAGCCCGACGATCAGGGGAAGGGTCAGGACGGCCGACACCGCCAGGCGCCGGCGCAGGTCGGCGGCGTGCTTCGCGGCCGCCTCGTCGCGCTCGGCCTTGGCCGCGGCCGCCTCGGCCACGTCGGCCTCGTGGTCCGCGGTCGCGGCCTGCTCCACGCGCGCCACGTAGCCGGCCGCGTCGACCGCGGCGACCAGCCCGGCCACATCGACCTTCTGGGGGTCGTACCGCACCGTCGCCGACTCGGACGCGAGGTTGACGTTGGCCTCCTCGACGCCGTCCACCTTGTTGAGGAACCGGGTGATCCGGTTCACGCACGAGGCGCACGTCATCCCCTCGACGGGGAAGGACACGATCTCGATCGGACTGGCGGCGGGGGTGGTCATCGGTGGGCTCCGTATACTCCTGGGGAGTATTGTGGCAGGCGCGTCAAGCGCGTCTGGCCGCGTGGTGGTTGGTGGGTTCAGCTTGAGGCGCCGGCGGGCACGACGGCGATCTGGCCGTAGTACATGCCCATCGCGCACGTGTACTGGAGGGTGCCGGCCGGGAGGGCGGGCAGGTCGATCACGTTGTCGCCCGCCTTGAGGACGACTTCGATGTTGAGGCTCGGGACGACGATGTACGCCGAGCACCCGTACTGCGAGCGCGAGTCGACGTGCCACTTGGTGGGGACGCCGGCCTTGATCGTGGCGTCGCCGGGCCCGTAGCCGGACTCGTCCTGGTAGGTGCGCAGCTCCTGGACCGCGGCGGCCGCCGGCTCCGGCGTGGCTGCCACAGCCCCCGCGGCGAGCGCCTCGTCGAGCGGGTCGCTCGACGATGGCGCGGGTGACGGGGCGGGGGTCGAGACGGCAGCTGCGGCCGGGGAGGACTTCGCGGCGCTCGGGGTGCTGGGCGAAGCCGTCGCCGGCCTGGGGGCCACGGTGATCTGGGCCGAGTACATCCCCATCGCGCAGGTGTAGCGCAGGACGCCGGCCGGGAGCGCCGGGAGCTTGAAGGTGTTCGGGCCTTTCTCGAGGCGCGCCCGGATGTCGACGCCCGGGGCGAACAGCGACGCGGCGCAGGTGCTCGTGTTCGAGGAGACGACCGTCCACTCGACCGGGTACCCGGCGTAGATGGTGACGTTCGCCGGGCTGTACCCGTTGACGTCCTGCCTCGTGGTGATCCGCTCCACGCCGTCCGCGCCGACGATCGACGGGTCGACGTCAGCCGCGACCGCCGTGCCGACGATCGACGGGAGGCTGAACCCGGAGAGCCGGAGACCGGCGCTCCCGTTGAGGATCGCGAACCCGATGACGACCACGCCCACGAGGCGGAGGAGGGTGGGCTTGGCACGTGAGGGGACGACGAGCGGCAGGCCCGCCAGGGCGAGGAGCCCGGGCGCCGTCCCGATCGCGAACGCCCCGAGCAGCGCGGCCGCGTACAGCGGCGAGCCAGTCGAGAGGGCGAAGATCTGGATCGCCTGGGTGAACCCGCAGGGCAGGAAGAACGTGAGGGCGCCCAGCGTCGCCGCCCGGGTGTCGGAGTAGGCGGTCGGGGCGCCGCCGTCGCCCGCGAGCCCGAGCTTCCGGCCGAGGCCCATCGGGAGCGTCGGCGACCAGCCGGCGAGGCGCGGCGACAGGCCGGTCAGCCGCGTGCCGAGGAGGAGCATCACGAGCCCCACGCCGATCATCAGGAGGGCTGTGAGCTGCGGCGGCATGGCGATCGACGCGCCGAGGGCCCCCAGGAGGGCGCCGAAGAGGGTGTAGCCGGCGATCCGGCCGCCGACGAGGACGAGCGCAGGGCGCATCTGGGCGGCCTTGCCGGTGCCGGCCGGGCGGCTCGCCTGGAAGGCGGCCGACATCCCGAGGACCAGGCCCCCGACGAGCGCCATGCAGGTGGAGACGCCGGCCGCGAGGCCCAGCAGGACCGCCACGACGATGCCGCCCTTGCTGATGTCGCCGGCCGCGCCCGCGAGGTCGCCGAGGCCGGAGAGCTGCGCTGCGATCGCCAGCCCGAGGATGATGACGGCGCCGGCGCCCGCGGTTCCCCAGATGACGGGGTCTCGGACGAGCCACGGCGTCCGGCCGATCTCATAGCCGGCCTTGTTGATGGCCTGCTCGATCTTCGCCGCCTGGACCGGAGAGGAGCACTCGACCGTGACCTGGCCCTTCACCGCCGAGGCGCTGACGTGCTCGACACCTGGCAGTCGGCCGACGAACTTGCTGATCCGAACCTCGCAGGAGCGGCAGGTCATGCCCATCACCGGGAACGTCATCGAGACGGTCCCCGCGCTCGTCACCGTGGACTTCGGCGTGGCGGGGGCCGCCCGGAGGCCCATGCGGATCTCGCGCAGCTCGACGGCGCGTCGGTGCAGCTCCTCGGCCGGGTCGAGCTCCGGCTCTGCCGCGACGGCGGCCGCCGGCTCGGCGGTGCGCGAGGACATGCGCGCCCGTCGGCGCTCCTCGGCGGTGCGGTGGACGTCGGTGGCGGGGGCCTCGACGCGGGCGTGGGCTGCGCTCAGGGTCTGGGCGCGGGCCCGGCTTCGGCGGCGGGACATTAGGACGCTGGCTCCTCATGGTGGCTGGCCCGGCTCGCCGGGCGATGTCGCAAGGGTGTCTGAATGGACCTGCGAAGGCCATGGAGGGGCGGGCAAGGCTTCGTCAAGAATCGGTCAAGAGCCGCTTCTCTTAGGCTCCCCTCATTCCTGGCTCAGGTACCCGGCTGATGCTGCCCCGGCCCATGCGACTCGGCCCCCGCAGCACGGGCCCGCACACCCGGAGGACGTCATGGGGGACATCCGCCCGATCTCGCACAGCGATCAACGCTAGCCTACCCCTGGATCGGACATGTGCAGCCGAGCGCTACTGCTCTGGCCCAGGCTGGATCGCCGCAAGCTGGCCCGGGCGCGCGGCGACGCGGATCGTGTGGCGCGGATCGTGGGGCGGAGGACGTCACTGCCCCATGAGGCCATCGTGAAGCTCCTCGAGGGACGCTCCCAGTCCTAGCGGCCCAGAAGCCTCTCGAGCAGGCCGCGATCCGAGCCGATAGGCAGGACCTCGGCCGACGACAGGTCGGCCTCGTACCCGGCGGCAGCGACCGCCGCCGCGAGCGCCGCGTCTGTGGCGCGGTGGGGCTCGCGGCGGACGATCGCCGTCTCGTGCCGCAGGTCCACGGACACCTTCGCGACCCCGGGCACCTTGTTGACCGTGCGCACGATGCGGTTCACGCAGGAGCCGCACGTCATGCCGCGGACCGGGAAGCGGACCACCTGGAGTTCGGACGCCGGCCCGGTCACATCGACACCATCAGGCCGAAGCTCATGGCGATGACCGCGAGCGCGATGCCGGCCTTGATCCACGGCGAGTTGGCGCGGTTCCAGCGGCCGAGCTGGCCGAGCACCCGCTTGTTCGAGACCGCGAGCAGCATCGCGACGAGCGGCACGATGAAGGCGATGTTGTACAGCGCGAGCAGCGCGATCCCGGTGGCGCCGCCGCCGGAAGCGTGGAGCACCGCCGTGATGGACAGGTACATCGCGCCGGAGCACGGCACCGTGCAGATCCCGACGAGGACACCGGCGATCAGCATGCCGGCGAGGCCGCCGCGCTCCATCGCCTTCTGCATGCGCGCGTGGGTGCCGCCAGGGGCCATCATCGAGGGCCCGACGCCGGGCAGGAAGACGTCCTTCAGCATCCAGAGGGCCATGCCGATGGCGATGATGACGGCCACGCGCGAGACCAGGTGGTCGCGGCCGAGCCAGCCGAGGAAACTGACGAGGCCGAGCCCGATGAGGAAGTAGGTGACGAACACCGCGCCGACGTACAGCGAGCCGGCGCCGAGCAGGCGTCGGCGCGCCTCGCTGGTCGGCGTGCCCGTGGACGTCACGGCGTTGACGAGGGTCAGGGTGTAGGTGGAGAACAGCACGAGCAGCGCGAAGGCGCACGGGTTGAACCCGTCCGCGAAGCCCGCGGCGAGGACCGCCGGGATCGTGAGGCCGCCGAACGCCGCCGAGTCGAAGGGGAAGGCCAGCACGTAGGCCGAGGCCGTCACGCCGACGACGCCGAGCATCGCGGCGAGGACGACGGCCGGCAGCGGCCACCCGGCGACTGTTCGGTGGGTCGGGAGCGTCGCGGCGCCGGCGCTTGCGCCCGCGCCGGCGCTCACGCCGCAGCCCCGATCGGGGTGTCAGCCGTCGAGGCCGGCTCGACGACGATCTTGCCGTGCATCTGCGGGGCGTCCTTGCCGCCGCAGCACGAGTCGCACCAGACGTCGTAGGTGCCCGGCTTGTTCGGGACCGTCCAGGTCACCATCTTGGTGCTCTCGGCGGGGAGCGCCGCCGACAGGCCGAGATCGGGCGAGAGCAGCGTGTGGACGCCGCCGGTGAGGTGCGGGGCCGCGTCCTGGGTCCACCACTTGAAGGTGACGGTCTGGCCGGCCTTGACCCGGATCTCCGACGGCGTGAACCCCGCCATCGAGGACTGCACGTCGATGACGCCCGACGCCGCGGCGTCCGCGGGTCGGTTGAGGAAGTCGCCGAAGGCGAGGTACCCGCCGACCGCGAGGACGGCGACGACGATCCCGCCGAAGGCGATCCTGCGGAGCTTGTTCATGCGCGCGGCGTGGGCGCGCTCGGCGCGGCGGGCGTCGCGACGGGACACGACCGCCTCGTGGAGCGCCTCGCGCTCCTGCTCCCGCCGTTCGCGGCGCGTGGCGGGCTGGGACTGGGGCTTGGCGTGGTCAGTCATGGCGGGCCTCCTGCCCGTGGCGTGCGTGGTGGCGGGTGGACGCTGCGGGGAGGGGAGGGTCGTCGTCCAGCGCGGTTATGGCCCGCCGGTACTCCTCCTCGCTGATCTCGCCCCGGGCGAAGCGGTCCCGCAGGATCTCCGCGGGGTCCTGGTGGCGGGCGCGCCGCGGCTCACGCGTCAGGAACCAGACGACGAGGACCATCACCAGCGCCCAAGCGCCGATCCAGACCCAAGCATCTGTCCCCATTGACCAGCCCGTCATGGCGAGTCTCCGTCTCTCCGGTCGGCAGGCGGCCGGTGCGAAGCGAGCATGTGGCGGCTCGGACTGGAAATCCATGGAGCGACGGACAAGCCTCGGTCAAGACTCGGTCAATGCGAGGGCCACGAAACTCTCAACCCTGCTTGACCTCTTGCTCATCCAGGCGGCCGATGCGGCGGCGCCTCGCATCGCCGATGGCAGTGGCTGAAGCAGCGGATGATGGTCGCACACGTCCTCGGCGCGGGCGGGCGGCATCGCCGCCGGAGCGCCCGGAACAATCCGAAGGGGCCATAGCGACGGCTACGACGTTCCCGGCGCGCGGACAGGTTCGGAACGGGCCATGCGCCGAAATCCCCGACGAGACGGCGCGGTGCCGCTCGGCCGACGGGGCCGGCCGCCGGAAGCCGGCGCTACGGCTTCATGAGCCACGCCGCCACGTAGCCGGCCCGCCCAGCGGGCGTTCTCACCGCAAGCCACACCCGGTACGACCCGTCCACGGCGCTGCCGGCGACGGTGACGCGGCTGCCTGGCGGGACGGTGGCGAGCGCCGTCGAGGAGACCGCGGGGGCGGACCTGAGGATGACGGACGCCGTCGGGACCGCGGACCCGCTGAGCCTCAGCAGCCATGCCGCGATGTACCCGGACCCGCCGGCTGGCGTCCGGACGGGCGCCCACGTCCGACCGCTCGGGTCGCTGGTGAACCCTGCCGTGACGACGACCGTCGTCGCGGCAGAGACGGTCGTCACGGCGGTCGCATCGGTCGATGGCGCAGACCGCAGCAGGACCGCCGACGTCGCAGTCCCGGTCAGCAATGTCGCCGGCGCGGTCGTCGCGAGCACGCTGCCGGTCGTGAAGCCGGGGGTGGTCGTCAGGGCACGGTAGAAGCCCGTGCCCGTCCCGTCGGGGTCGAGGTAGTTCGTGTAGCCGGGGCTTCGCTTCGAGGCGAAGGACCGCTCGTGGCCCTGCGCAAGGGGGCTCTTCCGCCAGGAGGCGAGGAAGTTCCGGCCGCTGGACAGCGCGAGTCGAAGCTCGTAGTCGAGCGGGTGATGCGCATCCGCGATGACGGCGCGTGCTCCCGCCCGGATGAAGCCGGCGGCGTAGTTGTCCACGCGCTGGCGAGCGATGTCCCAGGAGGGCGCAGGCTTGCCGGGCTCCGAACTGCCCGACGCGTAGCAGAGGTGGTTCAGGAGGACGGTGGCGGCCGGCGCCAGTCGGATCGTGGACGCGATGGGCGACTCGCCGTAGTACTTGACAGGCGCCGTGTAGCCGGAGCCGTCGTAGGGGTTGAGCCCGAAGCCGTCCTGCGTCGCGGCGGTGAGTGAGGACGTGTACGGGCTCGGGTAGCCGTTCCCGTGGCCGAGGTAGATCAGGACCCTCGCGCCCTGCGCCGCGCTCGAGACGCGCGACCATGTGGCGTGGGGGGTGTACAGCTCGACGACGCTGGCGCCGAGCGAGCGTGCGAGGCTCGCGTAGCCGCGGGCGCGGGAGATGTACGTGTCGGTGGGTCCGGCCGAGGGGCCGACCACGATCACGACCTTCGGGCCCGCAGCCTCCACGGACGCGGCGGTCCAGGCGCTGACGGAAGCGGCGACGGCGAGGCCGACGACGACCGGGGCGACACGCCGCACGCGGCCGACGGCGCGATGGACGACGGGAAGGTGCCCTCGAAGCATCCTGCTCCTTTCTGCCAGAACACCGCGATCGGGCGGTGACGAAGGGACTGCCGCGACGCGGCATCGCACGAGAAGACCCCGACGTCGCGACCGCGGCCCGTGAGTGGCCCCCGGCCGAGGACGGATGGCCGTCGCGGAGCTTCCTGCCCCGCTGCACGAGCAGACGGGGCGCCAAGGATGGACAGCGCTGCTTAGAGCAGCCTGAGCCAGGGGTGAGACGTGGCTCTCGCGGCTCGTCGCGTCGGACGTAGCGCCGCGGGACGCCACGAGCTCGCGGAGCCCGTGAGCATCGCCAAAGCGCGTCGGCTGTCGCAGCAACCGGCGAATAGAACACCGGCGACAGCTCCTCGAGCCGCTTCTGCTGATTGCGGCGTGATCAAGATCAGCGGCGCATCCTCGGAGTCTCCGGTCGGCCATCCGGCCGGTGCGAGGGAGCATTGGCCCGGCCGGGCGTGAAAGCCAGGAGCAAAGGACAAGCCTCGATCAAGACTCGGTCAACACGGCGAGACGCCGACAGCTCTCACCCATGTTTCACCTCTTGCTCATCCAGCCGGACGACGCTGGCGGAGGCCCGAGCCGCAGCGTCCTCTGACCATGTTCGGCGGGTGGCCGCCGAACAGTTGCATGAGGAACTGATGCGTCAACAGGCACACCGAGTGAATGCCCATGCTCGCCGGCGACGAGCAGCTGCGGCCGTGTTGTTCGGGGCAGTGGCCGCCATCGGGTCGCTGAACGCGGTGGCTGGACGTGCTCCGTCGGCCAGCAGCGTGGTCCCCGAGGCGGCGTTCCAGCAGATCGTGCTCGCCCCCCGCCGAGGCGCGTCGTCGCCAGTGGTGGCGGCACCCAGCGCGGACCTGTCGGGGGCCAGCGCGGTGCCCCTCGTCCCGACGGTGGCGGCCGTGCCCACGGTTCCCATGGTGGAGTCGACTGGCGCGTCCGGGCCGTCCGGACCTGATGTGCAGCCGCGCTCCGGCCAGCCGGTTTCGTCGCCAATCCCCGCCGTGGGGGCCACGCCGCCGCCGGGACCGACGCACACGGTTCGTGAGGGTGACAGCCTCTGGTCCATCGCCGCGATGCACGGTGTGCCCCTGGCCGTGGTCGCCCGCTGGAATCCCGGCGTCGACCCGGCGAGCCTCAGGATTGGATCCACCGTCCTGGTTCCCGGCGGGCGAGCCGTGGCTCAGGATCCGGCACCGACGCCAAGGCCCAAGCCAACACCTAAGCCGACGCGCAAGCCCGCGCCGAGACCGGTGACCTCCGCCCATCGGTGGCCCCTCGCGGTTCGGGGAGTCGTGACGACGACCTTCTCGGGCCGGCATCCCGGTATCGACATCGCTGCGCCGTCCGGTACGGCCATTCGGGCGGTCGCTGCGGGCGTGGTCACGTGGGCGGGCTGGAAGGACAACGGGGGCGGGTTCGTCGTAGTCCTGCGCCATCCCGATGGGATGATCTCGACCTACAATCACAGCAGGCGGGTGCTCGTGTCGGTCGGCCAGCGTGTCGCGGGCGGGCAGCGGATCGCCGAAGTCGGGTCGACTGGCAACTCCACCGGCCCGCACCTCGACGTGCGCATCGAGATGGGCGGCCGCCTCGTCAATCCCCTGCTCCTCTTGTGACTGGGGCCTCGGCAGGAGGATCGTGATGCCGCTCGCCTCTTGGCTGCTCTGGGGCCACCTGCTCGCGACGGTCGTTCTCGTCGGCTACTACGTGCTCCTCGCCATCGTTCTCATCCCGGCCGTCTCCCGGGTCCCTGGCGACGGCGTCGCCGACCGCCTGCCGGCCGGCACGCTGCTGGCGGCCATCGAGCGGCGCGCGCTGCCGTTCGTCCTGGCGTCGCTCGGCGTCTTCCTTGCCACAGGCATCGGTCTCCAGACCGCGGACCCGCGGTACCTGGGGCTTGGTCAGGTGCAGGGCGCCTGGGCAGGCCTGCTCCTGGCGAAGCACCTCGTGGTCGTCGCCATGCTCGTCGTCGGCTCGCTGCTCGACGGCTTCTTGATTCGGGCGGGGCGCGAGGACTCCCCGCCGGCGCTCGGCGCACGCCTCGTCTGGACGGCCCGCGCCCAGGCCGGACTAGGGGCGCTCGTGCTCCTCATCACGGCGGCGGCGCAGGGGTCCTGACGCCCTGGTCGGCCCAGACGAGCGGAGCCTTCCCCGAAGCCAATCGCGCGATGAACGGGACCTCGTGCCACGTCACCTGGCGCACTTCCGCTCCGGCGGCCTCGACGCGGGCCCGGATCTCCCTTGTCACAGCGGCGCCGTCGAAGCCCGGGCCGGGCCCGGCCACGAACAGCTGCAGAGACTCGCCATCCTGGACGACTTGCCATTCCCCGGCGGGCACGCGGTCGAGGGCGTCGTGGAAGACGAGCGGGTGGACGGCGACCAGCCCGCCGTTGCGCCCAGGCAGTCGGAGGATGTCCTCCTGGCGGCCCTGGATCGCGTTGAGCAGCGCATAGGGGCGGCCGCACGGGCACCGGCGTTCCGTGAGCCGGACGCTGTCGCTC
>JAJYMP010000418.1 GCA_021786915.1 Chloroflexota bacterium | reverse complement strand
AGTCGTCGACGCGCACGAGCAGGAGGTGGATCAGCTGCCCGCGTCTCGGACCGATCAGGAGGCGCTCCTGCGTTCGCCGAACACCATTGCTCACGACTGCGGGGCGGAGTAGGCTGCCCGCCTCGGCCGGCCTTCCACCGGCGCCGCGCATCTCCGAGGAGATCGACGATGAGAGTCCCCCGCATCGCCACGGTCGGCGTGCTTGCCCTGGCATTGGTGGCGCTGGGTGCGCTGCCGGCATCGGTCCTCGCGAGAGGCGCCCCGGCGTCGGTCGAGCTGGCGGGCTGTGCTGCGCCCGTCTCGATCGGTTTCGCGCGATGTTTCGCGCGGTTCCTGGGCGCACAGCCGGCGGCGACCCCGAGCGGATTGAACCCGGCCGACCTGCAGAGCGCGTATGGCCTACCGTCGGGGACCGCGGGGTCGGGTCAGACGGTCGCGATCGTCGACGCCTTCAACGACCCGAACGCCGAATCGGACCTCGGCGTCTACCGGGCGCAATTCGGGCTCGCGCCGTGTACGACCGCGAACGGCTGCTTCCGGAAGGTCGACCAGAACGGCGGCACGAAATACCCGCGCTCCAACATCGGTTGGTCCGAGGAGATCTCGCTCGACCTCGACATGGTGTCGGCGATCTGCCCCAACTGCAAGATCCTCCTCGTCGAGGCCAGTTCCAACTCCTTTGCGAACCTCGCTGCGGCAGTCGATGAGGCGGCCAGGCTCAACGCCAACGAGATCAGCAACAGCTACGGCGGGTCCGAGTACTCGGGCGAGGTGAGCGACGAGTCGCACTTCAATCATCCCGGCATCGCGATCACCGCAAGCTCGGGAGACAGCGGCTTCGGCGCTCAGTTCCCCGCCGCGTCGCAGTACGTGACCGCCGTGGGCGGCACCTCGCTGAGCAGGGCATCGAACACGCGCGGCTGGACCGAAACCGTCTGGAGCGGAGCCGGAAGCGGTTGCAGCGCGTTCATCCCGAAGCCGAGCTGGCAGACGGACGCGGGCTGCGCCAGGCGAACGATCGCCGACGTGTCGGCCGACGCCGACCCCAACACCGGCGTCTCGGTCTACGACAGCTTCCACGAGCCGGGCTGGCTCGTATTCGGCGGCACGAGCGTCTCCTCACCGATCATCGCGTCGGTGTACGCGCTCGCCGGCAACAGCAGCACGGTGACCTACGGGTCCTACTCCTACAGCCACACCTCCTCGCTGTTCGACGTGACGTCCGGAAGCAATGGCAGCTGCGGCGGCAGCTACCTGTGCACGGGCGGAGTCGGGTACGACGGCCCGACGGGCAACGGAACACCCAACGGAACCGGTGCCTTCTGAGCGGAGAGGTTCACGAAGGCATAGGCCTCTCGCGATAGGTGGGGCGGCCCGATAACAGGCCGCCCCAACACTTGCCGGCCAAGCTCGCGAGGCATCCTGGACGCGAGCCGACCTTCCGCGCCTGGCGGCGGCCAGTGGCCGAGGCGGCCAAGCCTGCAGGCACCGCCCGACCTACCTCGAGGGCCGTCCACCTGTGTGGCCGCCGAAGGCGCGGCGCGAAGCGGGCGACGCTCGTCGTCGCGCACCACCCCTCGTAATCGCCGACCTCGCCCCAGCCGCGGCGTTGACTTCCATGCTCTCGGCCAGACGTCCTTTCGACCAGTGGCATCGGAACGGTTGCGTCCAGACGGCTTTCGCTCCGGCCGGCCCAGCCGCGTCGATGGAAGGCGAAACGGATCGTCACGCGACGGGTCGCTGTCCTGCGCGCGTCTCGATGCCGGGACGCTCGACGCACCGGCTCGATCGTCAGGGGGACCGTCTCGGCGTCGGGGTCGGGTGGGGCGGCGGAGTGTGGACGGCGATCGTCGGCGTCGGCACGGGGACTGGCGGCGTCCTGGCCGGTGTCGGTGCTGGCGTTGGTGTCGGGGCGGGCGACGGCGAGCCAGCGGGTCCGGGCGGCCCCGAGGGGTGGGGCGTCGGCGCGGGCGTCGGGCTGGGCGGCGCACCCGTCGGACCGCCGCCGGACCCGCGACCCGGCGACGGGGTGGCGTTCGGCGATCCGCTTCCGGTGGCCCCGGAGGAACCCGGTGACGCACCCGCCGAGGCCTCGGGCGAAGGACCCAGGGTCGGCTGGGGCGTGGGCTCGCGGGCGATCGGGCCGACCGGGACCTGCTGGAACGGCAGCTCCGCGACCGGCGGCAGGGAGGCCTCCTGGGCGATGACGACGCCCACCGCGAGGATCGCGACCACGGTGGCGACGGCGGCGCGTGCCGGCCTGGACCGGGCGACGCGGCCCACGGCGGGGGCGACGATCTCCAGGCGTGCCTTCTCGCGCAGGATCTCCGCGACCGGGGCGCGCTCCGGATCGCCCAGCGCGTAGCCCACCGCGGAGCCGTAGATCAGCAGCGACCAGCCCAGCAGGATCGCCAGCGTCACGCCGGCGGTGGAGAACCCGGCCCGCAGGACCAGCAGCACCACCAGCACGGCGCCGATGGCCGAGAGGATCGCCTCCACCCAGACGACGCCGAGCTCCCGGATCGAGCGGTTGGTCGCGAACTTGGGCGTGCGCAGGAAGACGCCGCGCTCCTGGGTGAGGCCCCGGAAGCACGCCAGCGCGACGACCCAGGACAGGGACAGGTTCACGCGCAGCGCCGCCAGGGCCAGGGCCGGCCCCACGCCGGTGGTGGTGCCGAGGCCCCACAGGTAGCGGACGAGGTTCAGCACGAGGAACGCGACCGGCAGCACGAGGCCCAGGCCGGTCAGGCGCTGGACGATGAACGGGTGCCCCGTGATCGCCCCCACGGCGGCCGTGCCGACGAACGCGGCGAAGCCGAGCGTCAGCGCGTCGTTGAACCACCACAGGCCGCCGACGAGGTGTTCGTAGCGCTGGCCGAGCGTGAGGCCGGACCCGCGCCCCAGCAGCGTCCGGCGGTGGCGCCGCAGGATCTGGATCCCGCCGAACGCCCAGCGGAAGCGCTGCTTGCGCAGGGCCTCGTACGAGAGCGGCATGATCCCGCGTCCGAAGGCCCGGGGCACGTACACGCTGCGATAGCCCCGTGCCAGGACCCGCAGGCTGATCTCCGCGTCCTCCGTGATGATCCGCTCGTCCCAGCCGCCCACCTCGTCCAGCGCGGAGCGGCGGATCAGCCCCATCGTGCCCGCGAAGATGATTGCGTTGCGGTGCGCGCGGCTGACCATCCCCACCTTGAAGAAGTAGGCGAACCCCGTGTGGCAGGCCTGGTAGAACGCCGATCCCTCCCACTCGCGGTACTCCTGCGGCGTCTGGACGAAGGCGACGGCCGGGTCCCCGAGGAACGGGACCGTCTGCCGGAGCCAGTCCGGAGCCACCACGTAGTCCGCGTCGATGACCCCGACGATGTCGACGTCGGGCGCCAGGTGGGCCATGCCCCAGTTGAGCGCCCCGGCCTTGAAGCCCGGCCACGTCGGCAGGTGGACGAAGTCCACCGTGTGGCCCTCGGCCCGCAGACGTTCGCACGCGGCCTCGACCGGCCCCCAGAGGTGCTCATCGGTTGTGTTGTTGTCGATCACCTGGACGCGCAGCGCCGGGTAGTCGAGGGCCACCAGCGACTCGATCGTCTCGATCACCAGGGCCGCCGGCTCGTTGTAGGTGGGGACCTGGAGGCACACGACCGGCCATCGATCGGGATCACCCGGCAGGACCGGGTCGAGCGGCGGGCCGCAGAGGGCGTCGACCATCTCGAACGCGGACGCGATGAGCATGCCCATGGCCCCGATTTCCAGCGCGAGCAGCACGAGCCCAAGGGTGATCGACAGGGGCCCGTTGCCGAGCAGGATCGAGGCGCGCACGAGGTAGGCGCCGTACAACGCGGAGGTCGCGAGGAGCGCCGCGAACAGCCACGCGCCCACCGCGTACCAGCGTCGTGGCAGGAGCAGCGCAACGGCGACGATCGCCACCACGGCGGCGACGGCCTCCGGCGACGACGCGGCCGCCGGCGCCGCGGCGAGGAGCCCCAGCCAGCGCACGGGCCACCCGAGGGGCCGGGTCCCGGCCGCGAGCAGGAGGAGCGTCGTCCCGCCGAGGGCGATCACGGCGGCGACGAGCGCGTTCGTCAGCATGGGTGGTGCCGGTGCTCCCCTCCGGGCGTGTCGGCCCGTCGCCTCCCCGGCACTGTGGCGCCGCCAGTCTACGCGACACGGGATCTCATGCGCCCGCAGTGGTCTCCGTCCGCGT
>JAJYMP010000271.1 GCA_021786915.1 Chloroflexota bacterium | reverse complement strand
GCCCACGGGCTCGGCTGCGGCTCCGTGCCGTCCTGGCCGGTGGGCTCAGGGCTGACGGGCGGGAAGGGCGACGTCATGCGAGGGGCTCCGTGCGGGCGCTCGAGTGAATTGTCGCCCAGTCAAGCGCCGGGCGCTGAGAGTGGCCTGAGAGGGCGGCAGTGCCGGACCGGCCGAGCCCGTCATAGCCGGCCACGCGTCCCCGTCAGGACAGACGTTCGCGGCGCTCTCGGTGGGGAGGAGAGGAGGGAGCCACCGAGAGCGCCGCGTTGACACCTACTTCAGCGCGTCCGCTTGAGAGGCGCATGAGAACCGGCCGGGCCGCGAAGCGCTTCCTGCCGCGTTCGCAGCTCAGCCGCCGGCCTTGTACGGGTAGGTCACCCAGCCCTCGACCGTGGCCGCCTGGTAGTCGGGCCGGCCCGCGACGCGCGACCGTCCGGGCTTGAAGTGCAGCACGGCCGACACCGGCTTTCCGCCGGCGGCGCGCACACGCGCAAGGACCTCGGTCATCGTCTCGCCGGTCTCCCAGACCTCGTCGACCACCAGGATCCGCTTGCCCGCGAGCAGCGCCGCGTCGGGGAAGTGCAGCACCAGCGGCACGGGGTGGGTGCCGCCCTCCGCCCGGTAGAACTCCACGCCCGCGACGAGGATCTCGCGCAGGTCGAGTCGGTACGCGAGCATCCCGGCCGGCACGAGCCCGCCGCGGGTGATCGCGAGCACGAGGTCGTGATCGCGCCCCACCTCGTCGGCCAGCTTGGCGACGAGGTGGTCGAGGTCGTCCCAGGACAGCAGCAGCGGTTCCGCCATGACCCAATCATCGGACAGGTCGCGGTCCCGGCGCGACCCGCCCGGAGGTCAGGGCGTGGTCGAGGCGAGCGGGCTCGCGATCGGCGCCAGGGCGGGCAGCGGAGACGACGCGGACGGCGACGCGAGGGTCGGCGCGAACGGCGAGAGCACCGGCGACGCCGATGCGCTCGCCCGTGACGACGGGCTCGCCTCCGGGGACGCCTTGGAGCCGGCGCCGACGTCGTGGCACAGCACGCACGTGTTGTCGCCGCGGAGCGCGTGGTCGATCGGCAGGCTGCCCACCGACGAGGACTTGTGGCAGTCGCGACACGCGAGGTTCTGCGGGTCCGGATGCGGCTTGATGGGCGGCGGCGACGGGTTCGGCTTGTGGCACAGCCAGCATTCGTCCTGGCTCCGGCCAACCATCGATGTCGGCAGGTGGGCCACCGATCCGTGGCAGCTCAGGCAGGGCTTGTTGAGGTTGGCGTGGGCCTGCGTGATGGCCGGGCCCTGCGTGGGCTCCTTGTGGCAGTTGGTGCACTCGCTCTCGGCGATGCCCTCGTGGCCGGGCGCCTCGCGCCCGAGCTTCTCGTTGGTGTGGCAGGTCAGGCAGGCCGTCCAGCCCGCCAGCGGATGGCCCATCGCCGGGATCGGCTTGATACCCGCCGACCCGCCCGACGTGTGGCACAGCAGGCAGTCGTTGGAGGTCGGGATATGGGCGAGCCCCATCTGGAACACCTGCTGCGACGCCGAGGCGCCAGGCGTCAGCGAGGACCCGGCCGTGCCGGAGGTGCTGGCCGGGCCGGTGCCGCGGGCAGGGATCAGCTCGAGCCAGTTCGCGATCATGATGACGGCGAGCATCGCGATGACGGTCATGTTGAGCAGGATCAGCAGGCGCAGCGTCCTGTCCATGCGCCGCTTCATGCCGTCGCCCCTTCCGCTTCGCCCGTCCCGGCGGTCCGGAGCGCGGGCGCGTCCGCCAGCTCGAGGAGTCCGCGCAGCTCGTCGCGGGCCGTTGCGATCGCGTGCGGCAGGGCCGCGGCCACTTGCTCGGACAGCCCGATGCCGAAGTCGGTGTCGTGGGCCTGGATGCCGACCATGGCGACCATGTCGGGCAGCCAGCCCATCAGCCCGGCCACGGAGAGGACCTCGGCCACCCCGCCCTGGACGCTCCGGCCCCAGGCGCCTCCGGCGGCGAGGATCGCGTCGCCGCGCAGCACGCTCACGGTGCCGGCCGGCCGGCCGAGGTCGACCGCGTCGAGCAGCAGCAGGCAGCGCGCGCCATCGACGGTCCGCAGGAGGTCCAGCCCGAGCGTCCCGCCGTCCACCAGCCGGGTCCCCTCGGGCAGCGCGGACGGGTCGTCCGCCACCAGTGACCGGAGCCCCTCCACGACGCGCACCCCCACGCCGTCGTCGCGGAGCAGGACGTTGCCCACGCCGAGGACCACCGCCGGACCGCCGCGCGCGGCCATCACCCCTCGGCCTGCCTGACGGCCTGCTCGAGGACCTCGACGCCGCCGTCGCGCGATTCGACGACCTCCTCGCGGGTCGGGAACTTGAAGCCGGTGAACATGCTGGTCACGACGCCCACGTTCTCGATGTGGTCGACGAGCACGCAGCTGTAGACGTGGAACAGGGCGATGGCGAGGATCAGCCACATCGAGAGGTGGTGGACCAGCCGGAGCATCTGCGGGCCGAAGAGCTCGCGCAGCCAGGCGAACCCCGTCGCGCCCGGCTCGGCGCCCATCAGGCCGTCGAGAGCGAAGCCCGTGACGGTCTCGACCAGCAGCAGCGCGAACAGCGCGAGGTACGCGGCGGCCGCCAGCTGGTTGTGGCCCAGCACCTTGGGGATCTCGCTCTTGACGAAGCCGTAGAAGCCTGCCTGGCGGAACAGCTCGGTGAACTGCTTGCGGTTGGTGGGGATGAACGCGGTCCAGCGCGCGAACCGGTTGCCGAACAGCAGGTACGCCGTCCGGATGGCGCCCGACACCAGGAACGTGAGCGCCGCGATGATGTGGACCATCCGGATCGTGGTCATCAGGTGGCCGCCGGGCGGGATGAGGAAGGGGTCCGCGATGTACCCGCCGGTCAGGCTGAGGATCACGATGCAGAATGCCGTGGCCCAGTGCGTGACGCGGACCGGCACCTGCCAGATGTAGACGCCAACCCGGTCGTGCGGCCGGTCGATGACCGGGTGTCCGTGCGGGGCCGTCGCCTCCGCCGGTGCCGAGGGCGGAACGGGCTCTGCGGCGGGGGTGGTCCGGACGTCGTCGAGCGCGGTCATCGGGTGGCCTCCGCGCGTGCGATGCGCTCCGCGGGGGCGTCCCGGCGGGGGCCGAAGGTGTGTGCGGCGCAGCCCGCGCAGGGAGCGAAGGAGTGGACGACCCGCAGGGCCTCGAGCGGCCGCTTGGCGTCCGCCACCGGGGTATTGCGGAGTGCCGCCTCGAGCGGGCCGCGGCTGCCGGTGACGTCGCGCGGGGCGAGGTTCCAGGTGGACGCGTCGATCACCTGATAGTCGGCGACCACCTTGTCGCGGATCGCCACCCAGTGGCCGACGGCGCCGCGCGGTCCCTCGCCGAGCGAGAAGCCGTGCGCCTCGCCTGGCCACGACTCCGGGTCCCACGAGGTGATGTCGGCCACCGCGAGGTCGCCCGTGGCGAGGTTCGCCTTGAGGTCCGAGAGCCAGATCGCGGCATGCCCGATCACCACGTCGGCCTCGACCGAGCGGGCCACGAGCCTGCCGATCACGCCCGGCAGCTGATCGACCCTGAGGTCGAGCGAATTCAGCGCCGTGGCGAGGGTCTGGACGATGTCCTCCCGGCCGTTCGCGACGCCCACGAGCACGCGGGCCAGGGGGCCGACCTCCATGGGCACGCCCCGGTAGCGGGCCGACTTGACCCACGAGTAGGCGGCGGCCCCGTCGAGGGTCGTGATCGGCAGGGGCAGGCCGGGCCAGGCCGGCGTGGTCTCGCCGCTCCCGCCGCCGAGGAGCGCGTCGTCCCCGGCCCGGTAGCGGTACCAGCTGCTCCCCACGGCCTCGGTGAACTCGCCGTCGGCGACTGGCTGCGACGCCTCGAGGTTGCCGTCGTCCAGGCGCCCGGTCGGGAAGAGCAGCTCGGGCGGCGAGGCGTCGTTGGCCGGGTACTCGCCCGCCGAGAGGTAGCCGCCGGGGCCGGCGCCCAGCGCCACCCAGTCCGGATAGGCGCCTGCGAGGAGCGCGACGTCGGGCGCGAAGACCTGGGTCACGAAGTCGCGCCCGGTCTTGACCAGGCCCTCCATGAACGCGAAGCCCTCCGGGCTGAGCGGCTCGGGCGCGTTCCGATCCGGGACCTGGGGGTGGTCGCGGCCCGCCGTGCCGGCTGGGCCGCCCCACGGCGGGGTCACCGCCATGCCGCCCACGAGGTACGTCTGGGGATGC
>JAJYMP010000784.1 GCA_021786915.1 Chloroflexota bacterium | reverse complement strand
CCTCGCCCTTCAGGGCCAGGTACTTCGTGATGGCCGCGGTCAGGGTCGTCTTGCCATGGTCGATGTGACCGATGGTGCCGACGTTGACGTGGGGCTTGGTGCGCTCGAACTTCTTCTTGGCCATCTTGGTGCGCCGTCGACTCCTCAGGTGCCGGACGCGTCCGCAGGACGCCTCCGCGGGAACAGGGCTGGAGCCCACAATCGGGTTCGAACCGATGACCTCTTCCTTACCAAGGAAGTGCTCTGCCGGCTGAGCTATGTGGGCCCGGTGATGTTGCTGGTGGGCAGGAGAGGAATCGAACCTCTACAGCCGAAGGCGGCTGATTTACAGTCAGCTGAGCTCACCACCTGCTCAACCTACCCACGGTCGACTGCGTTCCCGGGACCGCTCCCGGCGTGGTGAAGAGGTTCGAACGCAGCGTCCTCTTCGGGATGGAGCCGACGACGGGACTCGAACCCGGAACCGGCGGTTTACAAAACCGCTGCTCTACCAATTGAGCTACGTCGGCACGCGAGGCAGGAATCTACCTCAGGGAAGCCCCGCCCGCAACGCGTATGGTACACGACGAGGGCCCCGGGGGCGGGGGCGGGGACTGTGGCTGCCACGGCCATCTGAGTCGGGATCGGGGCGGTCCGAGGTCTGCCCGGACGCATGCCCAGAGCCGCGACGCGGCGGCTTCGCACGGCGGGCGCCGCGCGGAGCCGCCGGCAGGCACGCCCGACCTCGCCGCGTGCGGGGGCCGAGAGTCCGTCGAAGCTCGCCGCGCGCGGGCGGCGAGCTTCGACGATCACCGGTCGGGGAGCAGGTCGCCGTCTCTGTCCGCGGCCGCGTCCGGCGCCTGCTCGGGCGCGGACGCGTGGGCCGGCGCGTCCGCGGGCTCGTCGCCATCGCCGGGTGGCTCGATCTCCACGGCCCGGTCGCCTTCCGTTGCGCCCTCGGTCGCCGCCTCTCCCGTGTCCGCCGGCTCCACCCCGGCGTCGTGGCGGTGGAGCGCCGCATCGTCGCCCGTGGCCGCGTCTTCCTCCGGGACATCGCCCTCGCCCGCCGGCGGACGAGTGCCGGCGCCCGACGCTGCGGCGGCGTCCGGTTCCCACGCCGGGTTCGGCGCCGTACCCGCCCCGTCGGCGGCCTGCGATGACGAGACACTCGCGCCCGTCGCCGTCGCCTCCTCCCCGGCGGCCAGGTCAGCGGCACTCCGGTGCGCGGGCCTCGCGCGGGTTGCCCCGCGGGCCGACCCGCGGGGCAACCGGCTCGCGCGCGGGGTCGTCGGGGATCCCTCCGCGGGCTCTGGCTCGGGCGCCTCCTCCGGACCCGGTGCAGGCTGTGGCCGCTGCGCCGCGGCCTCGAAGAGCAGCACGGAGCCGGCCACGGCCGCGTTCAGCGACGCGACGCGCCCGCGCATCGGGATCCGGACCAGGAGGTCGAGGCGCCGCCGGACCGGGCCCGCCATTCCCTTCCCCTCGCTCCCGATCACGAGCGCGACCGGGCCGCGAAGGTCCGCGTCGCGGTACGAGAGAGCCGCCTCGGCGTCCGTGCCCACGAGGCGCAGGCCGCGCGCCCGCAGGTCGGCCAGGGATCCGGGCAGATCGTCGACGGGCACGAGCAGCAGGTGCTCGACAGCGCCGGCCGACGCCTTCACGGCTGACGGCGTGAGTGGCGCGGCGTTGCGCGTCGGGAAGATCACGCCGTGGATGCCGCACGCATCCGCGCTCCGGAGCAGGGTCCCGAGGTTCTGGGGATCCTCGAGCGAGTCGAGCACCAGCACGAACGGTGGCTCGCCGCGCCGCGCGGCCGCCGCGAGCACGTCGTCGAGACCGGCCCAGCGACGGGGCGCCACGACGAGCGCGATGCCCTGGTGGCCGTCGAAGCCGGCGACCGAGGTGAGCGTTCCTCCCTCGACCTCGACGACGGGGATCCGCAGCCGCGTCGCCTGGAGCACGAGCGCCTCGAGCGCCTCGCGGCGCTGCGGCACCACGAGCAGGCGATGCGCCTGACGGCGCGCCGCGAAGGCCTCCTCGACGGGCCTCCGGCCCGCGACGATCTCCTCGTCAGGCGCGACGAGCGACGGCATGGCCTCCTGCCCCGTCTCCGGACGCATGTCTCCCGTGATCGCGGACGCCGCCGCATCCCCCGGCTCCTCGGTCGGTGGCCATTCGGGGCGCGGTTGCCGCCACCCCGGCCGCGACTCCGGGTGCGACGTTCGGGCCGGCCATTCCCCGGACTCCGCGCCACGTTCCGGCGCGCGCCACGGACCTCGCGGGCCCGGGCTTTGCCGTCTCTCCGGTCCGCCGCTCCGGCCGGGACGCTCCGACCACGACCCGCGCTCGCCGGTCCGGCCCGTTCCGGGCGCGGAGCCTCCCTCGCCTCGGCCGCGTGGCCCCGGCCCCTCACCCCAGCGGTCGCGATCGCCCCGCGGCTCGTCGTCGCGCGGCGCCCATTCCTCGTCACGCCCCCACGGCCGGTCACGTCGCGGCTGCCAGCCACGGGGTCCCGCGGGCGTCTGACCGTGCGGCCCGGGCGCGCCCACGCGCTCGCCCCCGAATCCGGTCCCTCGCGGCCCCGGACCCCCGCCCTGGCGCCACGGGCGGCCGGGCGACGACCGGCCATCCGCCACGGACTGACCCTCGCCGGGCTCCGGCCCTCGCCGCTGCTGCCACGGCCTCACTTCGCGCCCCGGACGGTCGCCGCGCGACTGCCGACCGGGGGATCCGTAACCGCCACGTCGATCGTCGGGGCGGCCGCCAGGCGGAACGCCGCGGAACCCGCCGTACCCGCCACCCCGGTCGTCGGCGCCGCCGCGTCGGTTGTCCTCGCCTGCTCCGTCGCGCCCGCGCTGGTCGTCGTTCCGCCAGGGCTCGCGGTCCCACTCGCGCCGCTCACCCGAACCGGGACCGCGTCCGAAGCCGCCACGCCCACCGCCGGTCCCGCTTCCGCGCTCGAAGCCGCCGGGCCGGTCCCCGGAACCGCCTCCGAAGCCATATCCGCGGTGTGGCCCTGCGCCCCCCTGCCCGCCTGCGAACCCGCCACCCGACGCGCCACCCGGCCCGCCAGGGCGTCCGCCCCGGTTCGCGCCGTACGCGCCGCCACGCGGCCCGCCGGGTCCCGCCGGGCGCGCTCCACGGTTGCCGCCGGGACCGAGCCCGCCGCGGTACCCGCCGGATCGTCCGCCGAAGCCGCCCCTGCCCGGCCCACGCGGGCCGCCCTCGTGGTCGCCGGGTCCGCCTCGATCGTCGTGCCTGTCAGCCACGCTGCGCCTCCACGAGCCGCCGCCAGCGCTGGCCCGTCTTCGTGTCCTCGACCGCGACACCCCGCTCCGCAAGCTCGTCGCGAAGCCGGTCCGAGGTCGCCCAGTCCCGCGCGGCGCGCGCGGCCGCTCGCTCGTCGAGCATCGCCGAGAGCTCCGGCTCGAGCGCCTCGTCGCCCTCCTCCATGACGCCGAGGACGCGGTCGAGGTCCCGCAGGAACGCCGCGGCCGACTGCGCATCGGCGGTCGACAGCGTCCCGGCGTCGAGGCGCCGGTTGAGCTCTCGAGCCAGGTCGAACACGGCGGCCAGGGCCGGCGACACGTTGAGGTCGTCGTCGAGCGCCGCCGTGAACCGCTCGCGCGTCTCCCCCAGCAGCGCCGGGAATCCGGGGTCCCCGGTGGCATCGGATCGGTGGGCGTCGAGAGCGATCAGGACGTTCCCGAGCCGTTCGACTGCGGCCGTCGCCGCACGCAGCGAGTCCTCACCGAACTCGAGCGGTGCGCGGTACTGCGCGGCGATCAGCGCGTACCGCAGCGCCCGGGGCGAGTATCCGCGTGCGTACACGTCGGCGGGCCGCTCGATGTTGCCGGTCCGCTTCGCCATCTTCTGGCCGCCCATCTGCAGGTGCGCGCAGTGCATCCAGGTGCGGACGAACTGCTTGCCCGTGGCGGCCTCCGACTGCGCGATCTCGTCCTCGTGGTGCGGGAAGATGAGGTCGACTCCGCCCGTGTGAATGTCGAACGTCGTCCCCAGGTAGCGCATGCTCATCGCCGAGCATTCGATGTGCCAGCCGGGGCGGCCCGGCCCGATCGCCGTATCCCAGCTCGGCTCGCCCTCCTTCGGGCCCTTCCAGACGGCGAAGTCGCGGACGTCGTCCTTGCCGTAGTCGTCGGCCTCGACGCGCTCGCCGACCCGCTGCTGCGTCGGATCGATGTGCGCCAGCTGCCCGTACGAG
>JAJYMP010000168.1 GCA_021786915.1 Chloroflexota bacterium | reverse complement strand
GGTCGACGGTGGCACCGTGGAGGTCACCGGCCTCTCGATCGACGACGGGGTGGCCAAGGCGGCCACGTCCACACACGGCGGCGGCGTCTACGTCGCCTCCGGCGCCACGGTCACGCTCACCGACGTCGGGGTCTACGGGAGCAGCGCCGTCCACGGCGGCGGGATCTACAACTCGGGCACCCTGCGGCTCTTCGGCGCGCAGCTCTCGGGCGACGCAGCCACAGACGGCGGCGGCGTCTTCAACAAGGGCGTGGCCACGATCTCGGGAACCTCGCTCGGCGAAGTCCACGCCACGTTCGACGGCGGGGGGATCCTGACAACACTCGGTCAGCTCTCGCTCACGACAAGCGACCTGGTCTTCGCCACGGCGGGCACAGCCACCAACTCGGGCTTCGGCGGGGGGCTGAACGTCGTGACAGGCGGACCCAGCCCTGTCGTGCTCGCCGGCGACGTCTTCCAGACAGACAGCGCGTCGACCGGCGGCGGCGGTGCCGCGATCGACCGCGCCGGGGTGGACCTCGTCGACGACCGGTTCGTCGCGGACTCCGCCGGCGGCGCCGGGGGTGGCGGCGCCGCCGTCACCGCGACAGCCCTCCAGGTGACCGGCAGCACCTTCACAGGCGACCACGCGACAGGCTTCGGCGGTGGGCTCTCCGCCCACGACGGGGGGGTCGGGGGCCACATCGTGCTCACACGCGACACGTTCGCGGGCGACTCTGCGTTCGGCGGCGGCGGCGCGGCGCTGTTCGGGACAGCGACCGTCACCAACGACACCTTCACGCACGACGGCGCGGCGTTCGGCGGCGGCATCGCGGCCAGCGGATCGGCGACCCTCGTGGACGACACGTTCTTCACAGACACGGCTGAGTCGGGCGGCGGCATCGCCTCGGCGGAGCTCGGGTTCTTCGGCCCGGAGCGGACGCCGCGCTCCGGGCCCACGCAGTTCACGCTCCATGCCGCGATCGGCAACACGATCTTCGACACCGCGGGCTGCGAGTCGCTGACACTCACCGACCTGGGCTACAACGTCCTGTCCTCGACAGGGACAGGGTGCGGCTTCTCCTCGGCCGCCCACGACGTGCTCTCGAGCACGTCGATCGGCCTCACACCGACACTCGCCCCCAACACATCGACGGGCCCCGAGACCCTGGCGATCGGGCCGACGAGCTCGGCGTTCGAAGAGGTGCCCGCTCCAGCGTGCACACCCCACGTCGACGAGCGGACAAAGCCGCGCCCGGGGGTCTTCGGCGCGAGCTGCGACGCCGGCGCCTACGAGTACCAGGGCGCGGCGCCCCACCACCAGATCACAGTGGTGCGCATCTACGGCCAGACAGCCGACGCGACCGCGGCGGCCGAGCTCGAGTCGGTCTACACGCCCGACCCGTGCCCGGGGACCACAGGTGACCGCCCGGTCGTGCTCGCGACCGACCAGCACTACCCCGACGCGCTGGCGAGCGCCTACCTCGCCAAGGACCTCGGCACCGGGACCCTGCTCACTCCCGGCGGCTCGCTCTCGGCGGTGACCGCGACAGCGCTGCGCAAGGAGGGGATCACCCACGTGTACGTGGTGGGCGGGCCCCTCGCCGTCTCGACAGCGGTGGTCGAGACGCTCGAGGCGACCCCGGCCTACACCTGCGGGGGCACACGCCCCCTCGGCACCCACATCACCGTCACCCGGATCGCCGGCGCCACGGCCACGACAACGGCGGCCGCGATCGCCACCTTCCCGGCCGCCTCGCTGGTGGGGCGCCTCGACCTCGCCGGGGCGTACGCCGGCACCGACGCACTCGGCGGCAAGGGTAGGGACAACACGACCGCAGGCAGCGCGTCGGCGGGGCCGTCGGCCACAGGGGCCCTCCCGACCGCGATCGTCGCCACCGAGGCAGGGTTCCAGGACGCCGAGGCGGCCGCGACGCTCTCCTACGCGGGCGACCTCCCTGTCCTCCTCACGACACCGGGGAGCCTCCCGACCGCCACGAGGGCGGCGCTCTCGTCGCTCGGCATCCGCCAGGTGATCGTGACCGGCGGCCCGCTCGCCGTCTCGACAGCGGTCGTGAGCGCGCTCGAGTCGATGGGGATCTCGGTCCTTCGGGTGGCCGGGGCCGACTACACCGGCACGGCCGTCGAGCTCGCCGGCCTCGAGACCGGCTCGGCGGCCACCCACCTCGGGCTCGGCTGGGACACCCACCCGGGCGGGTTCGCCGTCGCCCGGGGCGACTACTACGCCGACGGCCTGGCGGGGGCCATCGTCGCCGCCCACGGCCTCCACGGCTCGGGGCCGGTCCCGCTCCTCTTGACCGAGAGCCCCACGACGATCGGCTCGGACCTCGCCCAGTACCTCCGCCACGTGGGCGGGGCCGGGATCGGGTCCGCCGGGGCCAGGGCGTCGTTCCTGATCGTGCTGGGCGGACCCGAGGCGGTCACCCCCTCGGTCGTGAGCGCGATGGTCTCGTACCTGGGCTGACGCTGCGGGTCGATCGCCGCAGGGGTGCACCAGGAGAGGGTCGTCCAGGCGTCGTAGTCCTTCGCCGGCCCACGCACGCGCCAGTGCTCGTCGAGGACGTCGGGTGAGCGGACGGCGAGCACCAGGTCGTAGCGGTCCTCGCCGCACCGGTGCTCCGCGTGCCAGGACCCGCCGCGGAGGTCGCAGTCCACGAAGGGCCTGCCGTCCGGGAAGGTCACGAGCACGCTCCCGTCCTCGCGGCGGCGGTAGCCGAGCTCGCGCCCTGCGGTCCCCTCGTACGCCCCGTACCGCAGCACTCCGACCTCGCGGTAGCGGGCCGCGTCCGGGGCGCCGTCCCGCCCAGGGCGACCGAGCTCCGCCGTCCCGTCGAACGACCCGCGCACCCCCGTCCGGTGGTCCGCGATCGTGCGGTGGACGGTCCACCGTCCGATCAGGAGCTCGAAGGTGTCGGCGATCTGCACCCCACGAGTGTGCCGCGGGTGGGGGCGCCGCCGCGCCCGCAGCCTCCCGCCACGCGCGGGCGGGGCTCGCGTCCGGGCGGGGCTCGCGTCCGGGCGGGGCTCGCGTCCGGGCGGGGCTCGCGTCCGGGCGGCTGCTGCCGCAGCGGGCTCCTTCCAGCTCGGATCCGTGCCCGGCACCCGCGTCACCGAGCCACGCGCGCCTATTGTGTCGTCCGTTCACCTGGCCGCCGCCGTCGCGTCGCGGCGGCCTCGGCCCACCCCGTCGCCTGCGACGGGCCCGCACGAGGAGGACGACGTCCATGCAGCACGCCGCGACCCTGCCACGGTCCAAGCCGTTGGTGCTCGCCGACCTCGTGCCGGGCGCGCTGGTGCGCGACGTGCTGCTCGTGGTCGGGGCTGCGGGGCTCGTCGGGCTGCTCGCCCAGATCTCGGTCCACCTGTCCTTCACCCCCGTCCCCGTCACCGGCCAGACGCTCGGGGTGCTGTTAGGCACGACGGCGCTCGGGTGGCGCAGGGGTGGTGCCGCGATGGCCCTCTACGCGGTGGCGGGACTGGCGGGCGTCCCGTGGTTCGCCGGCCACTCGAGCGGCTACGTCGGCGCGTCGTACGGCTACGTCGTCGGCTTCGTCGTCTGCGCGGTGGTGTGCGGCTGGCTGGCCGAGCGCGGCGCCGATCGGTCGATCCTGCGGTGCGTGCCGGCGATGGTGGCCGGCGAGGTCGTGCTGTACGCAGTGGGGGTCGCATGGCTCGGCGTCAGCCTGCACGTCGGCGCGCCGAGGGCGATCGCCCTCGGCCTCACGCCCTTCGTTGCCGGCGACGCGATCAAGGCGGCGCTCGCAGCCGTCCTCCTGCCCGGGGCGTGGAAGCTCGTCGGCCGGCGCCGCCCGCCGGCGGCGCAAGGAGGCCGGCCCGCGTCCTGACGCGTCCGGCCTGTGCCACGGACGGGGGCCGCCGCGCCGGTCCCGGCGAGCAGGTCTCGGCTACCTGCGACGGCCGCAGGCCGGCCGAGGTGCCGGTCGGGGTACCCGTCGGGGATGGAGCGGTGTCATGCAGATCTGCATGATATGTTGCAAAAATGTCCAAGACGGTGCAGGTGCGCGACATCGACGACGAGACGTACGCCGCGCTGCGGCGGCATGCGGCGGCGACAGGCGTCTCGGTGCCCGAGCTGGTGAAGCGCGAGCTGAAGCGGATCGCGGCCCGTCCGACCCCCGAGGAGTGGCTGGCGCGCACGAGGAGCCGGGAGACGAGGATCGAGACCGCAGAGGTGCTCGAGGCGCTC
>JAJYMP010000163.1 GCA_021786915.1 Chloroflexota bacterium | reverse complement strand
TCCGATCTGGCGGAGCGACCGTGCAGGGTGGGCCGCGGTTCGCGTTATCGTCTCACCATGATGCCGAACGAACCGAGAGAACGCCGTCGCGCGGCCCGCGCGGTGGGCGTGGCGATCGTCGGCATCGTGCTGACGCTCCTCGTCGCGGAGGCATGGGGTCCGCTGGCAGCCGGCTCGGCGACGGGGCAGCCGCCGGGCAGCCTGCCGGCCGCGGCCGTCTCGGGTGCGCCCGGCTCCTCCGGTACCCTCGTCCCCGGATCATCGAGCGGAGCGGGTGCATCGCCCTCGCCCGCCCCGTCGACGGCCCAGCCCGGCTCCGCCTCGCCCGCGCCCTCGGTCGCCCCCGGGCCTGCGCTCGTGGCGCCCCAGCTCCAGCGCACGCTCGACCGCGTCCGCACGCAGCTCTCGATCCCGGGCGTGTCGGTGGCGATCCTGTGGAACGACGGCCAGTCGTGGGTGGGCGCATCCGGCCTCCGCACCATCGCCACCGCGGACCCGATGACCACCGACAGCGCGTTCGCGCTCGCGTCGATCTCCAAGACCTTCACCGCGGCGGTCGTGCTCCAGCTGGTCGAGGAGGGGAAGCTCGCGCTCGACCAGTCTGTCGCGCCGCTGCTGCCGCAATTCAAGCTCGACCCGCGAATCACCGTCCGGATGCTGCTCGACCACACGAGCGGCCTGCCCGACTACTTCCTGGCCCCGGGCATCGACGCGGCGCTGCGCGCCAAGCCGAACGCCACGTGGACCGCGATGCAGGCCTGGGCCTACGTGCCCAAGAAGCACGCCGTGCCGGGCAAGAGCTGGTACTACTCGAACACCAACTACCTGCTCCTCGGCGAGCTGGTCTCGGCCGTCACCGGGCACCCGCTGGCGCAGGAGGTGCGGACGCGCCTGCTCGACCCGCTGCGCCTGACGACCGTCTACTACCAGGCCGTGGAGTCGCCGAAGGAGGCGGGCGTGACCGCCTACGCGCTGCTCCCGGCCGCCGGCGGCGGCTACCGCCCGACGGCGGTGGCGGCGAAGTCGGTGGTGATGCCGTTCCGCTCGGTCGTCACCGCGGCTGGCGGGGCAGGCTCGCTCGCCGGCACCGCGCTGGACGTCGCCCGATGGATGCACGCGTGGGCCGGCGGCCTGGTGCTCGACCCCGCCATGCAGGCCCAGATGCTGGCAGACGTGGCGCGCACCGTGAAGCTCCACGCGAGCATTCCCTACGGCCTGGGGATCCAGCGGGTCACGCTGGCGGGATACACGGCCTACGGGCACTCCGGGCGCTACATCGGGATCCGCAACGTCGTGCGCTACCTGCCGGACCTGGGCGTCACGATCTCGGTGCTCACGAACCAGAGCGCCATCGACCCGACGCGGGTCGCGACCACGCTCCTCAAGGTCCTGCTGCCGAAGCCGACGCCCAGCCCGTCGCCGGTCGCATCGGGGGCGCCGTCGCCCGCGCTGTCGCCGAGTCCGTCCTGACGCCCGCTGCGACGCGCGGGGCCACGGGGTCTGAACGCGACCGCCCGCGCGGATCCCCCCCCACGCGCGTCATCCCCCTCGGGCGCTCGGGCTAGGTCCGACGCCCCCCGGCGTAGCTCCGCGACCGCCCGCCCCCGGACGACCCGCCCGACCCCCGCGGCGTCCGCAGCGGCTGGGCCTCGGTCCGCCGGGGCGTGAAGCCCTCGGCGATCTCCCACGGGATCGCCAGCTGCAGGAGGCGCTGGACGCCCCGGAGCAGGTCCGCCTCGTCGATGCACACCAGGCTCACCGCGTCACCGGTCGCGCCAGCACGCCCTGTGCGCCCGACCCGGTGCACGTAGTCCTCCGGGTTCCACGGCAGCTCGAAGTTCACGACGTGCGGCAGGTCCTCGATGTCGAGCCCGCGCGCCGCGACGTCCGTCGCCACCAGGACCCGGATCTCGCCGTTCTTGAACGCGTCGAGCGCCTTCGTGCGGTCGGCCTGCGCGCGGTCGGAGTGGATCGCGGTGGCGGCCACGCCGTTGCGGTCCAGCCAGGACGCCAGGCGGGACGCGGTCAGCTTCGTCCGGGTGAACACCAGCACCTGGTGCCAGTCGCCCTCCAGGATCAGGTGGCGGAGCAGCTCCTCCTTGCGGTCTCGGTCGACCGGGAAGACAAGCTGGCGCACGTTCTCCGCGGCCGTGCCGTGCCGCGAGACCTCGATGGTCACCGGGTCGTTCAGGATCGATCCGGCCAGGCGCTTGATGTCGTCGGAGAAGGTCGCCGAGAAGAGCAGGGTCTGCTTGCGCGAGAGCAGCAGGTCCAGGATCCGGCGGATGTCGGGCATGAAGCCCATGTCGAGCATGCGATCCCCCTCGTCGAGGACGAGGATCTCGACCTGCGCGAGGTTCGCGGCGCGCTGGCCGACGAGGTCCAGGAGCCGGCCCGGCGTCGCCACCAGGATCTCCACGCCGGCCGCCAACTCCTTGATCTGCGGGTCGAGCGGCACGCCGCCGTACACCACCGACGCCCGGAGGGGCACCCTGCGCCCGTACGTCTTGACAGACTCGGACACCTGCATGGCGAGCTCGCGGGTGGGCGTGAGCACCAGCGCCCGGACGGGGTGGCGGGCGGGCGAGAACGAGGTGTTGGCCTGCGGTCGGAGGATGTCCAGGATCGGCAGCGTGAAGGCCGCCGTCTTGCCGGTGCCCGTCTGGGCCGCGGCGAGGACGTCGCGCCGCTGCAGGATGAGCGGGATCGCCCTCTCCTGGACGGGCGTGGGGGTCTCGTACCCCTCCTCCTCGACGGTCCGCAGGAGGTCCGGGGAGAGCCCCAGCTCTTCGAATTGCAAGTGGTCGTAGTCCTCTCTGCGGCCCGTGCGGCGGCCGGCGTGGGCGGTGTCCGGCGCGGCGCCCGCGTGTCAGGGCCCAGTGCCCTCGACCCCCGGGGCGGCGGCGATCGCCGAACGAGGTCGAGCATACCCGACAATACGGCGATGAGCGCCCAGGGAACCCGCGCAACCGACGCCGCGAAGCGGTCGGGCATCGCGCATGCCCTGCATGAATATGCGCATGATGAACGGGCGTCGCTCCGGACGGGGGGCCGGGGCTACGCGCTCGAGGCCGTCGACGCGCTCGGCCTCGACGCCGGGCGCGTGTTCAAGACCATCGTGGTGGCCTGCGACGGGCGGCTCGGGCTCGTCGTCGTCCCGGCTGACGCGGAAGTGGACCTCAAGGCGGCCGCCGCCGCTCTGGGCGGGCGGAGGGCCGCCATCGCCGACCCGGTTGAGGCCGAGCGCGCGACCGGCTACGTCGTGGGCGGGATCTCGCCGCTGGGGACGCGCCGCCCGCTGCCCGTGGTGCTCGACGCCTCGGCGGCCGAATACCCGACGATCCACGTGTCGGCGGGCCGGCGCGGCCTCGAGATCGAGCTGGCGGTGGCCGACCTGGTCAGCCTCACGAGGGGCCGACTGGCCCCGGTCGCGCGGCGGGGATGACGGGCGAGCGGTTCGTCACGCAATCGATATCTCGCGGTGCGCATCAGCAAGACGACCGAGCGGACAACCCGTTGCACCCGGTGGCATACTTCCGTCACGCGGGCGTTCCACACCAGCCAATCACGAAAGACGCGTCGTCGGACCAGCAACTCCCCGGGCGCTCCGGGGACCCCGCCCTCAGCAGCCTCCGACGACACCAGTCCCACCGTCGCCGCGAACCATGCGCGGCGTTCCGGCAGAGGGGAGGCAAGACGGTTGCCCCAGGACGGTCCTGGCGCCCAAGGGGCGCCCTCCAGGAGGATGCGGTCGCTGCTGACCGCTGTTCTCGCCGCACTCGTGGGATTCGGCGCCTTCACGGCCGTCGCTCCCGGGGTCCGCGCCGCGACGTACAAGGTCGTGATCGTCGTCGGGCCGACCGGTTCGAGCACCGCCAACTACCGCACCAACGCCAATCTCCTCGCCACCCAGGCCGCCTCGTACGGCGCTACCGTGGTCAAGGTCTACTCGCCCAATGCGACCTGGTCGCGGGTCTCGTCGGCCGCGCGCGGGGCGAACGTCCTCATCTACCTCGGGCACGGCAACGGCTGGCCCAGCCCCTACTACCCGTTCTCCAAGGCGCGGATGGACGGCCTGGGGCTCAACGCCACGCTGAACGCGGGCAACTCCAACACCAGATACTTCGGCGAGTCGTACATGCCGTACCTCCACCTGGCGCCAAACGCGGTGGTGATCCTCAACCGCCTGTGCTACGCGTCGGGCGACTCGGAGTGG
>JAJYMP010000688.1 GCA_021786915.1 Chloroflexota bacterium | reverse complement strand
ATCTGTCGATCACGATCGGGGTCTGGCCCGAGGCGATCGTGGCCGGGTTCGGGTCGACCGGCAGCAGGTTGCCGCTGGTGGCCAGGCTCTTGAAGAAGTCGATGCCGGGCTGGATGTTGTCCGCGGAGCCGCCGTTGGCCAGGGCGGCCATGACGACGCCGTTGAAGCCGGCGGACGCCTTGAGCGGGTCGCCGTTCAGGGCAACCTTGCCCTTGTACTTGGGATCGGCCAGGTCGGACACCTTGGTGATGGTGCCCAGCGAGCTGTCGTAGCCGATGGTCTCGAAGCCGGTGTAGTTGTTGACCCAGAGGCCGGTGGCCTCCTTGTTGGCGTCCGGGATGTCCTTCCAGGTGGCCACCTGGTACGGGGCGTACATGTCGGTGTGCGCGAGGGCGACGCCGGTGCCGAGGTCGAACAGATCGGGCTGGCGGCCGGTGCCGGCGAGCTGCTGGGCCGTGTTGATCTCGGTCTGGCTGTCGGCGTCCGGCTGGTCGGACTGGACCTTGATTCCGTACTTCGCGGTGAAGTCGGTGATCATCTGGCCGTAGTTCGCCCAGTCGGGCGGGGTCGCGATCAGGTTGACCTGGCCCTCGGCCTTGCCGGCCGCGCAGACGGCGTCGACGCCGCCGCCGGCCGCCGCCGAGGTGGCCGTCTTCCAGTCAACGGCCGCGGCGCTGGCCGGGGCGGACGAGGCCGGGGCAACCGACGCCGGGGCCGACGAGGCCGGGGCAACCGACGCCGGGGCCGACGTGGCCGGGGCGGGACTCGGGCTGGCGCTGCCGCCGCACGCGGCCACGACCACGGTCGCCGCCGCAAGGACGGTGAGCACCCGTGACTTGATCTCCATGCGCTGTCTCCTCCGTGGGGCCTTCACGCCGGCCCCGTACGATTGGCCCGAAGGCACCGACCGTGTCGGATGCCCGGAGGCCCAAGGCGATGCTCGAGGTGCGCGACTGCGCTCCTCTCGCAGCCTCGCGGGAACGGCGGCGGTAGTTGCCGCACGCTGACCCGACGTTGCGGTGTGGATACTACGGCCCCGCCCCGGGATCTGCCCAACTGTTTCTCGTTAACGGCCGGCAAACAAGAGTTCCGGCCCGGGGGCCGGGGTCCTCGCGCCATGCGTCAGCCGTGCGTCGTTTCGCGGTGTGGGCCGCTCGCGATCCGCGGACGGCGGAGCCCGTGATGGCCATTCAACGCTCGCGGAACCGGCGGCGGGACGCGCGCAAGACCGGCCGCACGCCCTCGGCGTACACTCGGAATCAGCCATGGACGACCTCTACCGCGACTACATCCTCGAGCACTACCGGCGCCCCCACAATTTCGGGGTGCTCGAGACGCCCAGCGCCACGTACGAGGGGGCGAACCCGCTGTGTGGCGACCGGATCACGATGCAGCTCCGGGTGGAGGACGGGGTCGTCACGGGTGTCGGTTTCACCGGTCGCGGGTGCGCGATCAGCCAGGCCTCGGCGTCGCTCCTCACGGACGAGATCAAGGGCAAGCCCGTCACCGAGGTCGCGGACTTCGCCGCCTCGGACCTGCTGGACCTGCTCGGGATCGAGATCAGCCCGGCCCGCCTCAAGTGCGCGATGCTGGGCTTCGAATCCCTCCAGCACCTGCTCGAGGACGTCGGCGCCAAGCCCCTGGGGCAGGAAGCCGGCTGAAGCCCGGGCCCCGAGGGAGGCATCGTCCCGTGCCCGCCACCCCGACCGATCCGCAGGAAGCCCCGCTGGCCCGCGAGGTCACGACGGCCGAAGCCGACGCCCTCCGGCGCAACGCTGCCGCGCTCCTGCTCGACGTGCGCGAGCCCTCGGAGCGCGAGGTCGTCCACATCCCGGGCTCGCTCCACATTCCGCTCGGCCAGCTGCACCAGCTGGCGGGGCTGTTCCTGCCGGACCCGGCCCGGCCCATCGTCGCGTACTGCGCCGTGGGGGTGCGCTCGCTTCGGGCCGCTTCGACCCTGACCGCCATGGGCTATGCCGACGTCGCGTCGATGGCGGGCGGCATCGAGGCGTGGCAGCGCGAGGGCCGCGACGCGTCGGGGCCTGACGGGCTGACGCCCCTCCAGCGCCAGCGGTACAGCCGCCACCTGCTGATCCCCGAGGTGGGACCAGGCGGGCAGGCGCGGCTGCTGACGTCGCGGGTGCTGCTCGTGGGCGCGGGCGGGCTCGGCTCGCCGGCGGCGCTGTACCTCGCCGCGGCGGGCGTGGGCACGCTGGGCATCGTCGACTTCGACGTCGTCGACCTGTCCAACCTCCAGCGCCAGGTGCTCCACACCACCGACCGTGTGGGCGAGCCCAAGGTCGCGTCGGCGGCTCGGACGATCGGCGCGCTCAACCCCGACGTGCGCGTCGTGGCGCACGAGCTGCTGCTGGGTGCGGACAACGTGGCCGAGGTAATCGCCGGCTACGACGTGGTGATCGACGGCACGGACAGCTTCGAGACCCGGTACACGCTCAACGATGCCGCGGTGGAGGCCGGGATCCCGGTCGTGCACGCCTCGGTGTACCGCTTCGAGGGGCAGCTCACGGTCTTCGTGCCCGGCGCCGGTCCCTGCTACCGGTGTCTGTACCCCTCGGCGCCGCCCCCCGAGCTCGCGCCCAACTGCTCGGCCGTGGGCGTGCTGGGCGTCGTGCCCGGGATCATGGGCCTGCTCCAGGCGAACGAGGCGCTCAAGCTGCTGCTGGGCGTGGGCGTACCGCTCGTGGGCCGGCTGCTGCTGTTCGATGCGCTCGACGGCGAGTTCCGCGAGCTCGAGATCCGGCGCGACCCGGCGTGCCCGGCGTGCGCTGGTGTTCCCGGCACATCCTTCGCCGGCGCGTCATCGGCCGCCGCGCCGCCGCTCGCCTCCTCGCGGGCTTCGGGAGCATGAGTGCCGATCCCGAGCCGCGAGTGAGCCTCCCGCGCGCCATGGCCGAGGCCATCGTCCGCCACGCCCGCGAAGCGCGCCCGGACGAGTCGTGCGGTTTGGTCGTCGGATCGGCGCTCGCGGGTGACGGCGGCGTGGCGCTCCGCTACGTGCGCTGCCGGAACGCGGCCACCTCCCCGTCACGGTACGTCGTGCACCGCGACGACCTGCTCGCCGTGCTGGCGGGGCTGGACCGCTCGGGCGAGGAGTTGTGGGGCGTCGTCCACTCGCACGTCCGGTCGGCTGCGATCCCGTCCTCGACCGATGTCGGCGAGGCCGCGTGGCCGTCGGCGGTGTACCTGCTCGTGTCGCTGGCAGGCGACGGGGATGCCGCGGTCCCTGCGTCCGCCCTCCCGGACGTTCGCGCCTGGCGGATCGCGGGCGGCGTCGCGCGGGAGCTCGTGCTGGACATCCATGGCGACCTCGGCGACGGCGTCCGCGATGACGTCCGCGAGGGGGCGCGGTGAGCGCCCGGCTGGCATGGGTCGTGGCAGGGTTCGCGGCAATGGCGGCGGGCACGCTCGCGGGCTGGAACCCCGGGCTGTTCGAGGCGGTCGCGCAGCCGCCGGCGCTCGTGCGCGCCCTGCTCGTGTCCGCGATGGTGCTGGTGGCCCTGCGCCTCCTGGCCGAGGCCATCCGACGCATCGACGCCAGCCGCCACGTCGCCCCCGGCACCGCCGACGCCCGCGACCTCGCGGCCCTCATCCGGGGCGTCCGGCTCGTCTTCCTCGCCGTGGCTGCGGCCTCGGCCGCGGGAGGCTGGCTCCTCGGCAGCGCGCTGCCCGTTGTGACCGCGCTGCTGATCGCGGGCGTTGACGTGATCGAGACCGGGTTCCTCCTGATCGTGGTGTCACTGCGCGCCGAGCGGTCGGCGAACTGAGCGGCCGCCCGCCTCGGGGCTGAGATGGCGCTCGCCCCGTGCGCCGTGCGCGACCGGGCGCCACTCGCCTGGTGTTCCGCGCCCCGACCGCTCGGAGGCGCCACTCGCCTGGCGGGCGTGCCGACGCCCCGACCGCTCGGAGGCGCCACTCGCCTGGCGGGCGTGACTGCGCCCCGACCGCTCGGAGGCGCCACTCGCCTGGTGTTCCGCGCCCCAGCCCGGCGGAGGCGCCACTCGCCCGGCGGGCGTGCCGACGCCCCGACCGCTCGGAGGCGCCACTCGCCTGGCGGGCGTGCCGACGCCCCGACCGCTCGGAGGCGCCACTCGCCTGGCGGGCGTGACTGCGCCCCGACCGCTCGGAGGCGCCACTCGCCTGGCGGGCGTGCCGACGCCCCTACGCGTCCGGCGAGCCGCCCAGCGAGCGGCGGGGAC
>JAJYMP010000082.1 GCA_021786915.1 Chloroflexota bacterium | reverse complement strand
GTCCAGCGGCGTGGTGACCAGGGCGTCGAAGCCGGTCCGCATGAAGTCGTAGCAGGCGGCGCCCACCACCTCGGCGCACACGTTGGCGCACCGGCCGCAGTCGATGCACCGCGCGGGCTCCCGGAGGATGAACGCGTGGCTGTCGTCGCGGACGTAGTCGTGGTTGTAGCCCGTGAACCGGTTCTCGGTCACCGACCGGTAGCCCGCGCCCTGGTGGTAGCCCTTCTCGAGGGTCTTGAGCGTCGTGCCGTACTCGATGCCCAGCCGGCGCAGGTCGCAGAAGCCGATCGCCTCGCAGGTGCACTGGAGGCAGCGGGTGGACTCGGCGACGGCCTCGGCTGGGGTGTACGGGATCTCGTACTCGATGTAGCTGTTGTTGCGGGCCTCGGCCTCGAGCGTCTTGAGGCGGTAGCGCGGCTCCTTGACCTCGCCCGTGAACGGCACGATCGAGAGGAACTCGGGCTGCGGCTCCGCGAGCTGCTGGCGGGTCTTGATGGCGCCGAGGTCCATCCCCCGCAGGTACGCGTCCACCGCGTACGAGGCGCGGCGGCCCTCGGCGATCGCGGCCACGACGGTCGCCGCGCCGGTCCGGACGTCGCCGGTGGCGAAGACGCCCGCGCGGTCGGTGGCGAAGGTGACGGCGTCGGCCTTGAGGCGGCGCTGCTTGGTCGCGGTGACCCCGTCGTTGCCGGCGCCGAACCAGCGCAGATCCGGGCCCTGGCCGATCGCGAGCAGCACGCGGTCGCACGGGATGCTGAACTCGGTGCCTGGGGCTGGCTCGGGGCGGCGCCGGCCGGAGGCGTCGGGCTCGCCCAGCTTCATGCGGATGAACTCGATCCCCTCGACCTTGCCGTCGGCGCCCTTGAGGACGCGCGTCGGCCCGGCCTGGAAGATGGCGGTCACGCCCTCCTCGATGGCCTCGTGGACTTCGGTGGAGGCGGGCATGTCCTTCATGTCGCGCCGGTAGACCAGCGTGATCTCGGACGCGCCCTGGCGGACCGAGGTCCGGGAGCAGTCCATCGCGGTGAAGCCGCCACCGACGACGACGACGCGGCTGCCGGCGTGGCCCGGGTACGGCAGGCCCAGCGTGGCCGTCCGCAGGTACTCGAGGCCGTCGATCACGCCATCGGCGTCCTCGTCGGGGATCCCGAGCTTGTTGGTGTCGTAGCAGCCGATCGCGAGGAGGACGGCGTCGTAGCCCTGGTGCTGGAGGTCGTCGAGGCTGTAGTCCTTGCCCAGCTCCTGGTTGCAGACCACCTTGCCGCCGAGCCGGGTGACCGACTCGTACTCGGCCTCGAGGACCTCGACCTTCGGCAGGCGGTACTGCGGGATGCCGTAGCGGAGCATGCCGCCGGGCGCCGGGTCGCGCTCGAGGACCGTCACGTCGTGGCCCGCGAGGAGCAGGTAGTAGGCCGCCGCCATGCCGGCCGGGCCGGAGCCGATGACGGCGACGCGGCGGCCGGACGGGGCCTGCTTCTCGAACGGGACGGGCGGCTCGACGCCGTCGTCGCGCAGCGCGCGCAGGACCTGGTCGCCAGCGTAGCGGTGGCTGTCGCGGATCGCGATCGCCTCGTCAACCTCGTCGCGCCGGCAGTGCTCCTCGCACGGGGCGGGGCAGACGCGGCCGAGGATGCTGGGGAACGGGATCGTGCGCTTGAAGATCCGCGCCGATTCCCGCCAGTTGGCCTCTGCGTTCGCCCGCAGGAAGCCCGGGATGTCGATGTGGCTCGGGCACTTGTTCTGGCAGGGCGGGAGGCAGTACGCGTTGTGGTCCGAGAAGATCAGCTCGAGGTTGGTCCGGCGCAGGCGGCGCAGATCGTCGGTCTGGGTCTGGACCTTCATGCCCGCCTCGGCTGCGCGCGAGCAGCTGATCGGCGGGACGGACTCGCCCTCGACCTCGACCACGCACATCCGGCAGGCGCCGAAGCCCGGCAGTTTCGGCTCGTAGCACAGGGTGGGGATCTCGATCCCGTTGTCGCGGCAGACCTCGAGGATCGTCTGCCCCTCGAAGCCCTCGACCAGCCGGCCGTCCACCTCGAGCCGGATGCGGGGTGTGCTCTGCGGGCGCTGCGGCGACTGGGTGGTGATCAGGCGCTCGGCGAGCGAATCGTCGCGTGGCGTGACGGTGTCGAGCTTGGCCGGGATGTCGGGGCGGGACTCGGGCCGCGGCAGCGGAGCCTCGTCGGGGGGGCGGATCGCGAGGTCGGTCATGCGCTGGCTCCCCGGGACGCCGCACCACCGGCCACCGCGATCGGCGTGCAGACGCCGGCGGGACAGGTGCTGCGGAGCAGGTGGTCATCGAGCTCGGAGCGGAAGTAGCGGAGGACGGAGGAGAGGGCCAATGTGGCCGTGCGCTCGTGGTCGCACAGGGCGCTCGCCACGATGTCGTGGGCGAGGTCGTCGGCGACCTGCGCGTCGCCTGCGCGCGTCGTGCCCGCGGTGGCCCGATCGGCGATCTCGGACAGGCGCCGCAGGCCGATCCGGCAGGGGATCGACTTGCCGCACGCCTGGTCCGCGGAGAAGCGGGTCAGGAGCCGCGCGAGGTCCACGACGCAGGCGCGCTCGTCGGCGATGACGATCGAGCCCGAGCCGAGGTGGGCGCCCGCGTCGCGGATCGCCGCGAACGTGTACGGCGTGTCGAGGGCGGCGGCTGGCAGGAAGCCCCCGGTGGGCCCGCCGACGACCAGGGCCTTGAGGGTGTGCGCGCCCGCGCCGCCGACCAGGCTGGCGATGTCCGCGAGCGAGGTGCCCAGCGGGACCTCCGCGATGCCTGCGCCGCCCGGGCCGCGCAGCTGCACGAGCGCCGTGCCCGGGGCGTCCTGCGTCCCGATCGCCGCGAACGCCTGCGCTCCGTGGGTGAGGATCCAGGGCACCGCCGCGAGCGTGACCACGCTGTTCACGACCGTCGGCCGCTCCCAGAGGCCGCGCTCGGTGGGGTACGGCGGGCGCTGGTCGGGCGCCGCGCGCCGCCCCTCGAGGGCGCGGATGAGGACCGTCTCCTCGCCCAGCATGTAGGAGCCCTGGAGCCCGCGCACGATGACGTCCACGCGGTGGCCGGAGCCGGCGACGTCGTCACCGGTGAAGCCGGCCTCCCCGGCGTCGGCGACGGCCGCCTCGAGCCGGCTGACGAGCTCGGTGTCGTCGCCCCGGACGATGAGGTAGGCCTCGCTGGCGCCGACCGCGAACGCCGCGATCACCAGGCCCTCGATGACCGACCACGGGTCCGCGGCGAGGAGCGCGGAGTCGATCTGCGTGGCGGGATCGGCACCGTAGCCGTTCGCGATGACGTATCGCTGGTCGGCCGGGTTCGAGGCGGCTGCCCGCCACTTGTCGCCTGTCGGGTAGCCGGCGCCGCCCCGACCGCGCAGCCCAGACGCGCCGACTTCGGCGATGGTGCCGGTGGCGCCGGTGCGGACCGCGGCCTTGAGCCCCTCGAAGGCCCCGGCGCGGACGGCCGCGTCGAGATCCCAGGGGTTCGCGGCGAGCGCCTTCGTGCGGCCGAGCAGGATGGCCGGCCAGGCGGGCGGCGTGGCGAGGAACGTCGTCGTCATGCGGGCACCTTCCCGCTCAGCGCCGCGTCGAGGGCGCTGACGTAGCCCGCCTCTGCCGACCGCAGGCCCTCGCCCGCGGGCGCCGCGGCCACCGTCGGCGGCTCGAGGCGCAGGTGCTTGAAGGAGCTGGCCGCGCCGTACACGAACGCGTACCAGGCGCCGGTCTGGCGCGACAGGTGCTTGAGCGCCGCCACGGGCAGGTAGCCGTAGGCCGCCTGGATGTCCTCGAGCATCGGGAGGAGGTCCTTGGGCTCGAAGTCGTGGGCCTCGGCGATCGCGGTGACGGGCGTCACGTCCATCGGGTCGAAGCGGGTGAAGGCCGCGTCAGCGACGGGCCGACCGGCGCGCCGCATGGCGGACTCCTCGCGCCGCTCGCCGTACGTCTCGGGCGGACCCCAGTGGACGTGGAACCGCCCGCGCGTGTCCACGCCGCCCATGTCGATGCACTCGATCGGGCACGCCTGGGCGCACTGGAAGCAGGTCTCGCACTTGAGCGTGCCGTACTCGTCGTACAGGAGCTGGAGGCGGCCGCGGAACTTGGGCGCGACGTCCGCGTTCTGCTCCGGCCACATGATCGTGGCCTTGGGCGCGAAGAACCGCCGCAGGGTCAGCCCCATGCCGTGGACGAGGCCCATGCCGGGCACGGTGGTCATCAGTGGATCCCCGCC
>JAJYMP010000338.1 GCA_021786915.1 Chloroflexota bacterium | reverse complement strand
CCGGGCAGACGTCGATCATCTGGTGGACGACCGGCGTCAGGGGGATGTGGGACCCGGCCATCTCGGCGATCCTCGGCGACCAGACGCCGCAGGCGATCACGACGTACTCGGCCTCGACCGTGCCGCGGCTGGTGTGGACGGCACGGACCCTGCCGCCACGGGTGTCGAACCCGGTCACCTCGGTGTTGCCGAACACGGTCAGGGCGCCCATCGCCTCGGCCTTCTCGCGGCACAGCGTCCCGAACCGCAGGGAGTCGCAGACCCCGACGCCCCGGGTGTAGAAGCCGCCGACCAGGATCGACTCGTTGATGAACGGGACGAGCTCCTTGATCTCGGCCGGGGTGACCAGGCGCACATCGTCGATCCCCCAGTTCTTGGCCGAGTCCATCCGGCGGCGGAGCTCGTTCATGCGCGTCTCGGTCCGGGCCACCTCGAGACCGCCGCACTCGGTGAAGACCTCCCAGTCGCGGTACTGGCGCGCGCTCTCGAGGGTGAGCGCGGTCATCTCCTTGTTGTGGTCGACGAGGTAGATGAAGTTCGAGGCGTGGCCGGTGGAGCCACCGGGATTCGGCATCGGCCCCTTGTCGACCTGCAGGATGTCCCGCCAGCCCAGGTTCGCGAGGTGGTAGGCGACGCTGTTGCCAACGATGCCGGCGCCGATGATGACGACCCTGGCGCGGCCCGGGAAGCTTCCCATGGACACGGCTCCTGTGGTGGCTGGTGGTCACGACGGCCGGTCATCGGGTGCGGCTGAACCAGTGCGGAGCCCGGTCGCCGAGCGCTGTCCGTCCGATCGGCCAAGCCTGCACTAACCGGGATGTGCCTGTCGCCCCGACGAAGGCGACGGCGACCCCCGGTCGTGGACATGGCCGATGGTTGCAGGCTAGTTGTTGACAATCTTTCTGTCAACAACATCCGGCATCGGTCGATGTATGCTGCCGGGGATAGACTGAACCAGGTCGACGGAGAGCTGATGGCGCAATTCGCACACAAGCAGCTGTGGGAGTCCGTGGCCGACCAGCTACGCGACGAGATTCTCGACGGACGGCTTCCGGCCGGATCACGCCTCCGGGAGTCGGAGCTGGCCGAACGGTTCGGCGTCTCGCGAGGGCCCATCCGTGACGCCCTGCGCGAGCTGGCGCGGCGGGGGCTGGTCGTCGATCTCCCCCGACGGGGCACGTTCGTGAGCAGCCTGACGGAGACGGACCTTGAAGAGGTCTACGTTCTTCGGCGGGCGATCGAGGAGGTTGCGGTTCGGCTCGCGATCAGCAAGGCCAGCGACGCCGACGTCGCCGAGATGTTCACGGTCCTCGCCGAGGCCGAGGCCGCATACGAGCGGGACGACCTCGCGGCCGCCTGGGAGGCCGACATGGCGTTCCACCGGAGCTACTGCCGTCTGTCGGGCAATGGACGCCTGCTGGCCCTGTTCGATCACCTCGCCTCGCAGACCGTCCTGCTCATGCGGACCGCCTTGGCCGCCCACGCGTCGCTGGCGTGGACGCCACCCGTCGAGCTTCATCGCCGGATCGCCGCCAGCATCGCCAGCCGTGACGTCGATGGGGCGCTCGAAGCGGTCGGTGCTCACTACCAGTACACGCAAGACCGCCTGTTCGCGACGGATCCGACCGGCTCAGCGGCCTTGGCACCCGGGCCGGAGGTCCCGGCGGTGCCACCCGGACCGACTGCCGGGGCTCGCAGGCGTGCGGTCGCGCAGCCATCCTCCGGGAGATCACGCCCATGACCGGCCAGTACGACTTCATCATCATCGGCGGTGGCTCGGCCGGGAGTGTCCTCGCCAACCGCCTGAGCGCCTCGCCCTCCGAGCGGGTGCTCGTGCTCGAGGCCGGCCGTCCCGACTACCCGTGGGACGTGTTCGTCCACATGCCGGCGGCCCTGATGTTCCCGATCGGCAGCCGCTACTACGACTGGCGCTACGAATCCGAGCCCGAGCCGTTCATGAACGGGCGCCGGATCTACCACGCCCGGGGCAGGATCCTGGGCGGCTCGTCGAGCATCAACGGGATGATCTTCCAGCGCGGCAACCCGCTCGACTACGAGCGCTGGGCGCGCGACCCGGGCATGGCGACCTGGGACTACGCCCACTGCCTGCCCTACTTCCGCCGGATGGAGACATGCCTCGCGGCCGATCGCGGCGACCCGTTCCGGGGCCACTCCGGCCCCCTCGTGCTGGAACGCGGCCCCGCCACGAGCCCTCTGTTCGGGGCCTTCTTCGAGGCCGTGCAGCAGGCCGGCTACCAGCTGACCGACGACGTCAACGGCTACCGCCAGGAGGGCTTCGCGCCGTTCGACCGGAACATCCGCAACGGTCGCCGGCTGAGCGCGGCGCGCGCCTACCTCCACCCGGTCATGGGCCGGCCCAACCTGAAGGTCCGGACCCGGGCCTTCGTGACCCGGGTCCTGTTCCGTGGCACGCGCGCGGTCGGCGTGGAATACGTTGCCGGCCGCGGCGGCGTGCGCCGCGCGACGGGCGGCCGGATCGTCCTGTGCGGAGGCTCGATCAACTCGCCCCAGCTGCTCCAGCTCTCGGGCGTCGGCGACGCGGACGCGCTCAAGGCATTGGGGATCGCGCCGGTGCATCACCTCCCGGGCGTGGGCGAGAATCTCCAGGACCACCTCGAGGTGTACATCCAGTACGCGTCGAGGCTTCCCGTCTCGATGCAGCCGGCGCTCCGGAAGTGGCGCCGGCCGTGGATCGGGTTCCGGTGGCTCTTCTTCCGCCGTGGCCCCGGGGCGACGAACCACTTCGAGGGCGGCGGCTTCGTGCGGAGCAACGAGGACGTCGCGTATCCGAACCTGATGTTCCACTTCCTGCCGCTGGCGGTCCGTTACGACGGATCGGCGCCCGTGGGCGGGCATGGCTACCAGGTCCACGTGGGACCGATGTACTCGGACGCCCGGGGCTCGGTCCGGATCAAGAGCCCCGATCCGACCGTCCATCCCGCCCTGCGCTTCAACTACCTCTCGACCGCCCAGGACCGCCGCGAGTGGGTCGAGGCGGTCCGCGTCGCGCGCCGGATCCTCAACCAGCCGGCCTTCGCGCCGTTCAATGCCGGGGAGCTCTCCCCGGGCCCGAGCGTCGAGACCGACCAGCAGATCCTCGACTGGGTCGCCCGCGACGGGGAGACCGCGCTGCACCCGTCCTGCTCGTGCCGGATGGGGACCGACGAGCGGTCCGTGGTCGATCCGCTGACGATGGGCGTCCACGGCCTCGACGGGCTCCATGTCGTCGACGCCTCGGCGATGCCCTACATCACGAACGGGAACATCTACGCCCCGGTCATGATGCTCGCCGAGAAGGCAGCCGACCTCCTGCTCGGCAACACGCCCCTGGCGCCCGAGCCGGTCCCGTTCTTCCGCCGCGACCGAGCCTGACCGCGCCGCGCGGCGACGGATCGTCCCGCCGGTGATCGAGGCCCCCGGATCTCGCGGTGCCTGCCGCCGTATTTGCCTCTGGACACCGAGTCGTCAGGTGGCTAGACTTCCGTCTCGCCATCAGCAACCTGTTGCGTATGGTGAGTTATCAACAGTCCGGAGGCGACCGATGGGGAGCGAGGATCCCGAGAACATCGACCTGGCGGCGCTCGACGACGCCGAGCTGGTCGATCAGATGCACAACGATCTCTACGACGGCCTCGCCGACGAGATCGTGACCGGGACGAGGATCCTCCTCGAGCGTGGCTGGGGGCCCGAGAAGATCCTCAGCGATGCCCTGGTCGAGGGGATGCGGATCGTCGGCGTCGACTTCCGGGACGGGATCCTGTTCGTGCCCGAGGTGCTCCTCTCGGCCAACGCGATGAAGGCCGGGATGGCCGTTCTGCGTCCGCTCCTCGCCGAGACCGGTGCCAAGCCGATCGGCAAGGTCGTGATCGGCACGGTCAAGGGCGACATCCACGACATCGGCAAGAACCTCGTGAGCATGATGCTCGAGGGTGCCGGCTTCGAGGTGACCGACCTCGGGGTGAACACCGATGCCGACAAGTTCATCGCCGCGCTCGAGGAGCACAAGCCGGACATCCTGGGCATGTCGGCGCTCCTGACCACGACGATGCCGTACATGAAGGTCGTCATCCGGGCGCTCGAGGAGCGCGGCATCCGCGACGACTACATCGTCCTCGTCGGGGGCGCCCCGCTGAACGAGGAATTCGGGCTGGCGATCGGGGCCGACGCCTACTGCCGGGACGCGGCGGTGGCGGCCGAGACAGCCCGCG
>JAJYMP010000325.1 GCA_021786915.1 Chloroflexota bacterium | reverse complement strand
ACGGCGGCGAACAGGGCGGTGAACACGGCGGCGCTGAAGCGCAGCCGGCCACGGCTGCGTTCCTCGGCGGCGCGGCGATGGATGTCGGGCGCGGTCACCCGCACGGTTTCGGTGCGCGGGACCGCGTCGTGGCGGGCCGCGCCCTGGCGCGTGCGCGGGAGTGGCCGCGGCGGGGCGACCATCGGCGGCGGCGGCGGCGGCGGGGCAGCCTCCGGCGGGGGCGGCGGGGGTGGCGAGGGACGGTCGCGCCAGAGCGAGACGCGATTGTCGGGCGGGCGGCGCGGCGGGCCGGGTAGAGGCCGAAGGCGAGCCCGACCAGGGCGCTGACGCCGATGGCGAGCAGCAGTGACGGGAAGGTGACGGTGGCCTGCACGGTCGTGAACTTGGCGATCGCGAACGAGACGAGGATCCCGACGACCCCGCCCGCGATCCCGCCGAGCGTGGTCAGGAACACGGCCTCGATGAGGAACTGGCCGAGGATGTCGTTGCGCCGGGCGCCGATCGCCTTGCGGAGGCCGATCTCGCGGGTCCGCTCGGTCACCGAGACCAGCATGATGTTCATGATCCCGATGCCGCCGACGAGGAGGCTGATGCCGCCGATCGCGGCCAGGAGCACGGTGAACGTCGAGGCGGACGAGGTGGCCGCCGTCAGCAGGTCCTGCTGCGTCTGGACGGTGAAGTCGGCCTGCGTCGGGTCGGCGATCTGGTGGGTGCCGAGGAGGACCTGGGTCGCCTCGAGCTGGACGTTGGACATCGCGGCCTGGCTCTTCGCGCTGATCGCGATGGTGCTCACGTTGGTGCGCCCGAAGATCCGCTGCGAGGCGGTCGTGACCGGGACCACCACCTGGTCGTCCTGGTTGAAGAACCCGCCCGCGGTTCCCTTCGCGGCGAGCACGCCCACCACCTGGAGCCGGACTGAGCGGACCGGCGCCTTGCGCCCGCCCGAGGTGAAGTTGAGGTTGATGTATTGACCGACGGGCTCGGCGCCGGCGAACAGGTTGGCGGCGGTCGTGGCGCCGATGACGGCGACCGGGCTGGCGGACGAGACGTCGCTCGCTGTGAAGAAGGAGCCGTCGGCGACCGTCCAGTTGCGGACCGTGAGGAAGTCCGGCGTCGTCCCGGTGACCGTGGTGTTGGTGTTGGTCCCGCCGACGATCACCTGGGCGCGCCCGGTGAGCTCGGGTTCGATGGCCGCGGCGTCGGGCACGGCCCCCGGCGCCTGGAGGGCCGAGACGTCGGCCAGCGTGAGCGTGGTCGCTCCGCCGCCCGCGCCCCGGACCAGGCCGGTCGAGGTGCCGCCGGGCGACACGAGCACGAGATTCGTGCCCAGGCCGGCGAGGGTGTTGGAGATCGAGGCCTGGGCGCCCTCGCCGACGGACACCATGCCGATGACCGCCGCGACGCCGACCAGGATCCCCAGGATCGTGAGGGCGGCCCGGAGCTTGTTCGCCGCTGTGGCGATGAACGCGGTGCGGAGCGTCTCGCTGATGGGCATGTCAGTGGGCCTCGGGGCTTGCCGCCGCCGCGCCGGTCGTCGCCATCGCGAGCGCCTGGAACGGTGACGCGTCGTCGAGTCGGCGGGCGTGGATCTCGGCCGTCGAGGCGTCGAGCACGATGCGCCCGTCGAGGAGGTGGACCTGGCGCGGCGCGAGGTCGGCGATCCGCGGGTCGTGCGTCACCACGATGACGGTCCGCCCGCTCGCGTGCAGTTGCGCGAAGAGCGCCATGATCCCGGCCCCGGTCTTCGAGTCCAGGGCGCCGGTCGGCTCGTCCGCGAGCAGGATGGCCGGCGAGGTGACGAGGGCACGCGCGATGGCGACGCGCTGCTGCTCGCCGCCGGAGAGCTGGTTCGGGCGGTGGCCGGCGCGCCGCTCGAGGCCGACCGCCTTGAGCGCCGCGAGGGCCTTGGCGTGCCGCTGGCCGTCGCCCCGGTAGGCGAGCGGGAGCGCGACGTTGTCGACCGCCGAGGTCCGGGCCAGCAGGTTGGACTGCTGGAACACGAACCCGACGAAGTGGTTCCGAACCCTGGCCAGGGCGTCGTCCTCGAGGCGCGAGACGTCGACGCCGGCGAGGACGTACTGGCCGCGGTCGGGGACATCGAGGCAGCCGAGGATGTTCATCAGGGTGGTCTTGCCCGAGCCTGACGGGCCGACGATGGCGACGAACTCGCCGCGCCGGATCGTGAGGTCCACGCCGCGCAGGGCGTAGACCACGGTGCTGTCGCCGCCGCCGTCCACGTCGCCGCCGTAGCGCTTGACGATGCCGTGCATCGAGACGATCGGCTGCGTCGCGCTGAGGGGCGGCGCCGGGTCGGCGTGCCGCACGGGTTCGGCGGCCGCCGCGGCGAGGCTTGTCATCGGGGTGGTGCCGGGCGCCGGGTTGGGGAGCGTCTGCTCAGCCACCGAACCGACCGCCGATCCCCGTGACGCCGCGGAAGCCGCCGGCGCCGCCGCCCGTCCGGTTCGTGCCGGTGCTGGTGGAGGTCTGGAGGGACTCGACCACGGTGGTGCCGCTCGGGATGCCGGTCAGGATCTGCGTCTGCGACCCGTTGGTGATCCCGACGGTGACCGGGACCAGGGTCTGCGTGGCGCCGTCAGCGCCCAGGACGGTGACGGTCTGCTGGCCGCCGGTCGTGTGGACCGCGAGGCTCGGCACGAGGACCGCGTTGTCGGCCCGCGCCGTCTGGACGGCGGCCGTCGCGCTCATGCCCACCAGGAGTCCGGTGTTCGTGCCGTCGAGGCAGATCGTGACCGGGTAGCTGGTGACGCCGGAGATCTGGGTGCCGACGACGCCGATCGAGCAGACCGAGCCGACGACGGTGTTCGTGCCGATCGCGGCCGCGGTGACGGTCGCTGGCTGGTTGGCCTTGAGCTTGGCGATGTCCGTCTCGGACGCCTGGCCGGCGATCTGGAGCTTGGCGAGGTCCATGACCTCGATCTGGCCCGTCGTGGAGGCCGAGGAGGAGCTGCCCGCGGAGGAGCCGGAGACCTGCTGCCCGACCACGAGGTTGACGGCGGTCACGGTGCCCGCGATGGGCGAGGTGATCGTGGTGCCCGTCGACTGGAGGTTCGTGAGCGCCTGCTGGGCGGACGCGACCGCCGCCTTGTCGGAGGCGATCTGGGCGGCCGTCGTGGGCACGATCTTGAGGGCGTAGCCGTGCTCCGCCGAGGTGACGCCCAGGCTCGCCGAGTTGACCTGGTTCTGTGCCTGCTGGACCGCGATCGAGGCGTTGAGCCGCGCGCTCGAGAGCGCCTGCTCGGCGCTGGTGACCGCCTGCTCGTCCTTGGTGATCTGGGCCGCGGGAACCGCGGGCACGGCCGCCTTGTCGCTCGCCAGCGTCGACTGTGCGGGGCTGACCGCGGCGTCGGCCTGCGCGATGGACTGGGCGTTCTTCGCGTACGTGTCGCTCAGGTTCTGGCGGGCCGTGGAGAGCGCGAGCTGCGCCTGGGTCACGGAGTCCTGCGCGGAAGCCTTGGTGGCCGCGGAGGGCCCGGCCTCGTCGAGCGCGAGCCGCGCCTGGGCGGAGGCCAGGTTCGCCTGGGCCGTCTGGATCTGCGCCTGGAGCGAGGTGGCGTCGATCGTGGCGAGGACCTCGCCGGCCGTGACGGTGGCGCCGGCGGTCACGTCGACCGCGCTGACGGTCCCGGCCGTCGCGAAGTTGAGCTCGTCGACGGCCGACGAGGCGACCGTGCCCGAAATGCTCACGCTGCTGACGATCGTCCCTGTGGTCGCCCTCGCCGTCACGATGGTCGAGCCGGTCGCGGCGAACGGGTTGGCGACCCAGACCCCGACGATGGCGACCGCCACGATGGCCACCGGGATCACCACGAGGCGGCGAAGGCGATGCGGCCTCGGGTGCGTCTCGGCCAGGAACTCCTGGTCGAAGGTGAACGCCTCCGGCTCGGCCGGCGCGGCATCGGGGGCGTTGATGGGCCAGGTCATGACGTTGGTACCTCTGGGCTGGGCGTGAGGCGTGGTCAGGGGAAGGGCTGGCAGGGGGTGGATCGGTCAACTGCTCATCCAGGCAACTGGCCGAGCGTCACGGTCACAGTGGTGGACGAGCCGCCCTGCTTGGCGATCACGACCTTCACCGTCTGACCGGGGGTGAGCCCGGCGAGCACCTCGCCGAGGGTGGCGCCGTCCGGCGTGGCCTTCCCGGCGATCGAGGTGATGGCGTCGCCGCGAACGATGCCCGCAGCCGCGGCCGGAGTGCCCGCGGCCACCGAGCGCACGACCGGGCCAGGAGCTCCCGTCGCGTCGATCGTGGTGACGCCCAGGTAGGCCCGGTGCGAGTTCGTGACCTTGCCGCTCGTGATGAGCTGGTTCGCCACGTCGGTGACCATGTTGCTCGAGATGGCGAAGCCGATCCCGACGGCCGCGCCCCCGAGCTGCGGATCGCTCGCTGCCAGGGTGGGGATGCCCACGACCTGTCCGGCGAGGTCGACGAGGGCGCCGCCGCTGTTGCCCGGGTTGATGGCCGCGCTGGTCTGGATGGTGTTCGGGAGCGCCGCGCCGTTGCCCTCGGAGACGGTCCGGCCGATCGCGCTGACAATCCCCTCGGTGACGCTGCTCTGGAGGCCGAGCGGGTTGCCGATCGCGAGGACGATGTCGCCGACGGAGAGGGTCGAGGAGTTGGCGAAGGTGGCCGGGGTGAGCCCGGTGGCGTTGACGTGGATGACCGCGAGGTCATCGGCCAGGAAGGAGCCGACGAGCGTGCCGTCGAGCGTCCGCCCGTCGGCCAGCGTGACCTTGAAGGTCCGGCTGCCCGCGGTGACGTGGGCGTTGGTCACGATGTCGCCCGTGGTGTCGTAGACGATCCCGGACCCGAGCCCGCTCGCGGTCTGGATGACCACGACCGACGGGTTGACCTGCTTGACCACGCTCACGAAGTCCTGCTGGAGCGCGAGCGCCTTGCCGGCCGTCGCGGGCGAGGAGGGCGCCGCGCTGCTGGCGGTCGCGGCGGAGGAGGGCGCGGCGGAGGGTGCCGACGAGGCGGAGGAACCGCCATAGGCGGCCGCCACTGCGGGCGTGACCCCACTGGGACTCGATCCCGGGACGCTGCTGCACCCCGCGACGAGAACGGCCGCGCCCACCATGGCGGCGGCGATCCGGCTTGCATGGATGTGGGGGGCCTTGTGGGCCGCGGCCTTTGAAGTGCCCTGGCGGCGGAGCATTGGGGTGACCTCGCTTGGCGGCTTTGTGTGCAACCGGACCGTACGAGGACGGCAGCTCGCCAAGAAGTCGCAGGCATCGTGTTCGCGAGGTGAGGTCTGGAGACGGCCGATGGGTGACATCCATCACGGGTGCAGGTGGCATGCCCGTGACTTCCTGGGGCAGCTCGCGATGGGTACGGTCTGGGCAGTCGCCACCACATCGCGAACCACCGCCGACGAGGTCCCCGCCCGTGCTCTTCTTCCGCTCCGCGCCGCGATCCGACGCTTCGGCGCCGGACTCCGCGCGTTCGGCGCGCGGGGCGGACCGCGGCCGTCTCGCGCGCGCCAGTACGCGGATAGCCGCCATCGCTACGATGGGTCCGGCGTTCCGGGCGACCCTTGGAGGTCTGTGGTGGGAAGTGCTCAGCGGTACACGCCTCGGCACGGCGAACCTCCTGACGGTCGTCGCCGAGCCGATCGGCGAGATGCTCGCCACTCGCTGGCGCCCGCGCACGACCCGACGTGCCGGCCGGACCGGTTCGCGTGACCGCATGAGCGCGCTCGACGACGAGACGGCCACCACGGCGGGGCGCGATGGGCCGGTCGACGCCGATCGCGACCAGCCGTACCTGTGGCTGCCGGTCCTGGTCGCGATCGGCCTCCTGTTCTTCCTGGTCGGCCCCCTCGGCCGCGAGATCCGCCAGCCGATCGACACCCCAGCCCGCGCCCTGGCCTACGTCGGGCTCGCGGCATTCGTCGTCGTGTACCTGTGGGCGATCCCGCGCGACCTGGCCGGGCGCCGGCGCGGCCATCTGCGGGCCGCGGTCACCGCCCTCGCTGCGCTGGCGCTCGCGGTCTCGCTGCTGGACGTGCGCTCGATGTGGACCGTGCTGTTCATCGCGACCGCAGCCGGCGCCGGGCGTCTCCGGCCATCGCTCGCGGCCCTCGGCGGGGTGGCCGCGACATCGGTCCTCGCGGCGGTCGCCCCGCTGGTCCACGCCTCGGACATCGCCCGATCGGCGGATCTCGTCCGGACCCTCGAATCGTCGGTCGAGGTTGCGCTCGTCGGGCTCGTGGTCATTGGCTTCAGCCAGTACCAGCGCACCTCGCAGGAGCTGCGGCGCGCCCAGGCAGAGGTGGCGCGGGCTGCGACCGAGCTGGAGCGGGCCCGGATCTCCCGCGACCTCCACGACCTGCTCGGCCACAGCCTCTCGATGATCGCGCTCAAGACCGAGCTCGCCCGGCGCCTCATCGGGCGCGACCCGGAGCGCGCGGCCGTGGAGCTCGCCGACGTGGAGGAGGTCGTCCGCACGTCCTTGCGCGACGTCCGCCAAGCCGTCGCCGGCTATCGGCAGGTCGACCTCGAGGCAGAACTCGAGGGCGCGCGCATCGCCCTGGTCGCCGCCGGCTTCCACGTGCTCATCGAGCGGCCCGAGGAGCGCCTCGACCCCGCCACCGACGCGCTGCTCGGCTGGGTCGTCCGGGAGGGCGCCACGAACATCGTCCGGCACAGCCGCGGCTCGCAATGCTCGATCTCGATCGAGCGGACCGGGGGCGAGGTCCGGCTCGAGGTCCTCGACGACGGGCCGAGGCCCGGGCCGGGCGCGCGCGCACGGGCGACCGTCGGGACGGGGCGAGGCCTCCGCGGTGTCGCCGAGCGCCTCGCCCAGGCCGGCGGCACGATGACGTCGGGCTGGCGCGAGGGCGACAGCTTCGCCCTCGTGGTCACCGTTCCGGCCCGGCCCCAAAGCAGCTCCCCAGCCGGAGCTGCGGCGAGTCAAGACCGCTCGGCGGCCGGGGAGCAGGACCGGCAGTCCGGGAGCATGTCGTGATCCGCATCCTGCTCGCCGAGGACCAGCTCATGGTCCGCAGCGCCCTCGGCGCCCTCCTGTCGCTCGAGGGCGACATGGAGGTGGTCGGCGAGGTCGGTCGGGGCGACGAGATCCTGCCCGCCGCGGTGCGCCTCCAGCCCGACGTCGCGCTCCTCGACATCGAGCTCCCCGGCGGCGACGGGCTCACCGCAGCGGGGGAGCTCCACCGCCTGGCGCCGCGGGTCCGGGTGATCATCCTCACCACCTTCGGCCGGGCCGGCTACCTCCGCCGGGCGATGGAGGCCGGTGCGATCGGCTTCGTCCTCAAGGAGGCGCCGGCCGAAACGCTCGCGACTGCGATCCGCCGGGCGATGGACGGCAAGCGCACCGTCGACCCGACACTCGCCGTGACCGCGCTCAGCGAGGGCGGCAATCCGCTCACGGCGCGCGAGCGGGAGGTCCTCGCGGTGTCGCGTGAGGAGCCGACCATCGCCGCGATCGCCGCCAGGCTGTTCCTGTCCGAGGGCACCGTCCGCAACCACCTGTCCACCGCCATCCAGAAGCTCGAGGCCCGGAACCGGGGCGAGGCCGCGCGGATCGCGGAGCAGAAGGGCTGGCTCGACCCGGCCGACTGGCTGGGGACCTGACACCGGGGCGAGACCGGCCTGAACGACCGAGGCCGTCGCGCCACGCAAGCCGGGCCCGAGCCCAGTCCCCGAGCGCCGCCCAGGCCCGCGCCGATGCCGGCGCGGCGGCGGCCCCGCGCGGGCGCCCCGTGGTCCCCTGGCGCTGGAGCGTGCTGCGCAGCCAAGCTCACGGTCCCCCACCCACGTCTGCTCAGGGCGCGCGGCGGTCCCGCGGCACGGGCGGGGGCAGCGGCGCCGACGTGAGCGCGGAGGGCAGGGCGGGCGGGTATCCCGACGACGCGGGCGGCTGGTACCCGGACGAGGCGTCTGGCCGATAGGCCGTCTGGGCGGCGGGCGGGTACCCGGGCCAGCCCCACGCGGTCTGCGGGGGCGCCGGCGGCGCCATGGGGAACTCGACATGGAGGACCGTCGGGCCGCCCTTGGGACTGTGGAGGAGCAGCTTCCCGTCGAGCGCCGCCACGCGATCGCGCAGGCCCGCGAGCCCGCCGCCGCTGGCGATGGTCGCCCCGCCGCGCCCATCGTCGCGGACCCAGACGCCCAGGCGCCACGGCTCGCGGCGAAGCGTGACCTCGATTCGCGTGGCGCCGGCATGCTTGCCCACGTTCGCCAGCGCCTCGCTCACGACGTAATAGGCCGCGCGCTCGACCGAGTGCGGGAGGCGGTCTCCGGCCGCGAGGTCGCTGTCGATGAACGTCGGGACGGCGCTGCGCCCGGCGACGGCGCCCAGCGCAGCCACCAGACCGCGGTCGAGCAGGATCGCGGGGGCGGTGCCGCGGACCACCTCGCGGATCTCGGCGAGGGCCTGGCGCGCCTGGTCGCGCGCGCCGGCGATCAGCGACTTCGCCCCTTCCGGATCGCCCTCGACCTTGTCCTCGGCCAGCGACAGGTCGATCGCGAGCATGACCAGCCGCTGCTGCGCCCCGTCGTGGAGGTCGCGCTCGATGCGGCGCAGCTCGCTCGCCTCGAGCTCGACGGCCGCCGAACGGCTCTGGCGGAGCCGGTCGTTCTCGCGCCGCAGGGCTTCCGACGGGCTGATGCACAGCAGGCCCTCCACGACGTAGCGGTGGAGGACGGCCATGCCGCGGGTCGCCGAGGCAGCGACGGGGAGCATGACCAGGCCGACGACGAAGAGGACCCAGAAGACGACGCCCAGATTGGGCGCCCCCGGGGGATTGAGGCTCGCGCCGGCGAGGCGTGCGGCGAGCGCCCCGACGGGGATGAGCGTGAACGAGACCGCGACCGCCCACAGGATCACCGCCACGACGAACTCGAGGATGGCCAGCGGCAGCGCGATCGCGACGTAGACGACGTCGAACCAGCGCGACGCGTCGAGGAACTCGGCCTCGGCCCAGGCGCGGATCCGCGCCTCGACTGGCGCAGTGGGGATCGGGAACAGCGGCCGGTAGGGGCGCGGGATCAGCGGGCCGTCGGCCACGAGCCCCATCCTCCAGCGTTCGACCCCCGCGAACAGCTTCGCGGCCTCGATCGCGAGCCCGATGATCGGGACGCCGACCATGACGATCAGCAGGCTGGCGCCGGTGGAGAGCAGCGTCGTGACGACGCCGAACGCGAGGATCGACACGAAGAAGCCGAGCAGGATCGCGCCGAGCGCCTTCCACGACGCCGGGTTGACCGGCGACAGGAGGAACTCGGCGAGCAGGCCGCGTCGGCGCCTGGGCGCGGCCGCCGGTCCGGTGCTCGGGGGCATGCTCATCGGCTCGACCCTACCACCCCGGTGCTCGCCGTCGCGGGCGACGGCGACACCGTGCGGAGCCCCTTGCGCCTGAGCCCACCCGGGGTGCATCCATCGCCTCGCCATCCTTCCTGGGACGCCAGCGCGTGTGACGGGCGCCGGTCACGCCTCGAAGGATGCCGCTCCGACCCTGCCGATCCCAGCCAGCCAGCGGGCGTGTTCGGGGTGGGGCGATCCCCACCCCCGGCCCTGCTGCTGGTGGAGCGCCTGGCGCGACGCGCGAGACCGCCTCGCCGTGCTAGAAGCCGCCCCCGCCCCCGCCACCGCCACCCGAGCTGCCGCCGCCGTACCCGCCACCGGACGACGAGGCGGCGGTGGTCGTGATCGACGAGATGGACGAGCCGAACGACGCGAACGACGCCGCCGACCCCGTGTACCAGACCGGGTGCCACTGGGCGCTGGCCGGGTCGTTCATGCTCCGTCCGATCAGATCGCCGACCTCATCGGCCAGGCCGAGCGCGATCGCCCACACGATGAGCGCGTCCGGCGTCTCGAGCCACGGCATCTTGAGCTTGGCGTGCTCCTGGGCTGCGACCACGCCCGGGGCCTGGCCGATCTCGTGGCGCAGGGTGTTGCGGTACGCCAGCGCCATGCCCAGCACCCATGAGCCGTCCCTGGTGCGCGACGCCATCGATCGGGCGAGGAGCAGGCCGATGCCGAGGGTGGCGAACGTCGCGAGGACGACGATGAGGGCCGGGCTGCCGTCCGGCGCACCGTTCACCAGCCAGAGCGCCCCGAACATCGGCAGGAATGAGATGAACGGGACCCCGGTCATGCGGTTGATGCTGCTGTTCGGGTCGCTGTGGAACCAGGGGGTCGCCGCGGCCGCCCTGCCCAAGGCGGCCGCGAAGTGGGTTTGCATCTGGGGCGCGCGCGCGAGACGCGTGTGCTCCACCACCCGGTTCTGGGCGATGGAGCGGAGCTCGCGCAGGATCACGCGCTCGGGCTCGCCCACCAGCGTCTCGGCGTGGGCGACCCGGGGATCGCCGGGGTCGGACACGATGAAGTCGATGGGCTTGCGCCCGATGCCCAGGACGGGCGACCCCTCGCGCATCGCGATCAGGTTGCGCGAGGCGAGATCGACGAGCGCGGCGGCGGGGGCGTTCTTGCCTGGGACGGCGTCGTGGAGCAGGGCGGCCATCGAGGGGGTCAGCCCGGGAGGCGGCGCGGGCAGCAGCACCGAGTCGTCGATGAGCGGGATCGGCGGGTCGCGGCCGTCGCGCCACCACATCGCGATCATGAACGCGAGGATCGCGACGTCGAGGACCACGAACAGCAGGATCGGCAGCATCACGGGCGGGATCGACTCGAGCCGCGTGCCGGGGTGGTCCACGGCGTCGGCGATCTCGCTCATCCCAGCCGACAGCGCGCCGTCGAGGTCGCCCTCCTGCGCCTTCGCGACCATGTCGTTGGCCACGCTCTGGGCGGCGACGGCCGACAGGTAGGTGCTGACGATCCCGGAGCCGCCGTAGACGTAGATCTGGCCGTGCTCGAGCGAGGTGTCGAGGTCGAACAGCACGACGATCCCGTTGTTCACGCCGGCCTGGCCCACCCCCCAGGTGTCCATGATCCGCTTCGCGTCCGCCTCGGCCGTCGAGGTGTCCACCGACGAATCGCCGGTCGGGATCGACACGATCGCCATCTCGACGCCCGTCTGGGCGCGGAGGCGGTCGGCCGTCTGCTGGGCCGACGCGATCGTGTCGGCGCTCCAGATGCCGGCGAAGTCGTAGACCGACCGGCCGGGCTGGCTGGGCGGCAGCGTGAACCCGAGCACGATGGGCGCGAGCAGACACGCGGACGCGAGGGCCAGCAGGAGGGCGAGCGGAAGGCTGACGACGCCGGGCCGGCGGCCGCGCACCCGCCCAGCACGGTCTCGCTCTCGTCGCATCGCGGCGCATCCTCCTCTCCCCTGCCGGCCACGCCGGTGCGGGAAGATCTTCGCGCCTCGGCAAGCGCCTGTCAGGGCCGACGCGCATGCGGCATCATCGCCCCATGGATGTCAGCGGCCTGCGGGTGGTCATCGCCGAGGACTCGGTGCTCCTGCGAGAGGGCGTCGCCAAGCTGATCGAGGCCGGGGGCGGCATCGTCGTCGCCAAGGTGGCCGACGGCCCCTCGTTCGTGGCCGCCTGCGAGCAGCACCGCCCGGACGTGTCGGTCGTGGACGTCCGAATGCCGCCGACGCAGCGCGACGAGGGGCTGCGGGCCGCGCTCGAGGCCCGGCGCCGCGTGCCCGGCACACCGATCCTGGTCCTCAGCCAGTACGTCGAGCGCCAGTACGCGTCCGAGCTGCTCGCCGACCGGGGCGGCGGCGTGGGCTACCTGCTCAAGGACCGCGTGGCCGACGTTCGCGACTTCCTCGACGCCCTCGGGCGCGTCGCGGCCGGCGGCACCGCGCTCGACCCGGAGGTCGTGGCGCAGTTGATGGTCCGGCGACGCGTGGACGACCGGCTGGGGGCGCTGACGCCGCGCGAGCGCGAGGTGCTGGGGCTCATGGCCGAGGGCCGGACCAACGCGGGCATCGCCAGCGCCCTCTTGATCACCGAGGGGGCTGCCGAGAAGCACATCACGAGCATCATCGGCAAGCTGGACCTGCCGGACTCGCGCAACGACCACCGCCGGGTGCTGGCCGTCCTCGCCTACCTTGACTCGGAGGGCTGACAGACCGCCTGACGAGCTCCTGACGATCCGGTGCCGCACCGTGCGGGTTGGCCCCACCGGGGACGGGGCCGGCCCTGTACGCTTCCCGGGAATTCGTCCCGATCCGGAGCCCGCCCATGCCCGATCCGATGACGATCCTCGCCGCACTGTTGCTGGCGCTCGTCCCGTCCCTGATCTACCTGTTCGTCCTCAACCTGATCGACCGCTACGAGAAGGAGCCCTGGCGGATCCTGGTCGCCTGCCTCGGCATGGGCGCACTGGTCGCCCCGACCGCGAGCCTCGCCGCGCTGATCGTCCTCGGCCGGCCCGGAGACCTGCCGCCAGCCTTCGCGCCCGGGCGTTCGCCGGATGCGCTCATCGGGGTCGTCGAATCGATCGCCGTCGGCATCGTCCTGGTCGCAATCGTCCGAAGCGTTCGCGAGGAGTTCGACGACGTCCTCGACGGCGTGATCTACGGTGCCGCGATCGGGGCCGGCTTCGGTGCCGCAGAGACCTTCCTCTACGCGCTCGGCGGCACCAGCCAGCTCTCGACGATCACCATCGCGCAACTGCTCGTCGCCGGGCTCAACCACGCCTTCTACGGCGCGGTCATCGGCGCGGTGCTGGGCTGGGCCCGCGACCTGCTCCCGTGGCAGAGCGCCGTCGCCACCATCCTCGGCATCGGCACGGCGGCCTGGCTCCAGGCGTTCCACGACACCCTGCCGCTGATCATGGCGCAGGTCCTGGGCAAGCCCGATGCCGCCGCGGGCACCGCGGCGAGGCTGCTCGCGGACGCCGTGAACTGGCTGGGCATCCTCGCGATCGTCGTCATCGTCGCGCTCTCGTGGCGCCGCGAGGCGCGGATCCTGCGGGCCGAGCTCCACGACGAGGTGGCCCACGGCGTGGTGTCGTCCGACGACTACGCGACCGTCACGTCGTTCGCCGGGCGGCTCCGGCGGCAGGCCGCGCTGCTCCGCGGGGACGGCCTCGGCGCCGTGATCCGCCTGCGGCGCAGGTACGCCGCGGAGGGCGAGCTCGCGTTTCACAAGTGGCAGCTCCGCCGACGGGCGGCGCACGGTCCGGATCCCGCCCGCGGCGATCGCCTCCGCGACCTCATCCGCTCGCTCGATGACGCCTCCCGGGAGGCCACGCGATGAGCCGCCGCCTGACAGCCCTGCTGGTCGCGATGGTCCTGGTCGGCTGCGAGCCGGCCGTGACCAACCAGCTCGCCTCCGCCTCGCCGAGGGGCGCCGCGACGAGCACGCCGGCCATCGCCCGGGCCACCCTCGCCGGCGCCAGGCCCACCCCGGGCAGGACGCGCCCGGTCGACGCGCCGACCCTCCCGCCCTCGGTGGGAACCTCGATCCTGTACCACCTCCAGCTGGCCACGGACATCGACAACGCGGGCAACCCCCTCGGCCAGGGCTCGGCGTTCGAGAGCGGGACCAAGACCATCTACGGGCTGCTCGGCTGGCAGTACGTCCCGGCGGGCACCGAGCTCAAGCTCCGCCTGTTCCAGGGCGACCGCTTCGTCTACGAGACCGCGCACACCGTCGTCAACTCGTCGGGCGCCCACGACGCCGGAGCGGGCTTCGTCTACCCGTTCCACGCTGGCGACGGCTTCCCGGACGGTGCCTACACGGTCGAAGTCGACTACAACGGCGTCCCCGACGAGGTGGTGCCGTTCACGGTGGGCGGCGGCGACCAGTTCGACGCGGTTGTGGGCAGCGGCGTGCAGTCGGGCCCGATCCCGTACGCGAGCCCGTCCGACGTGCTGGTGGTGACCCGCGCGTCGGTCCTCCGCCAGAAGCTGGGCCAGCGGGCCGACGAGGTCCTCGCTGCCGCCGGGCGCGTCGGCGACCTGCACGACCTCGAGGCCGACGGCGTCACCCGGGAAACCCCCGACGCCGCCCTCGCCGAAGTGCACCGCCTGCTCCGCGCCCGCACCTACAAGTACCTCCTGATCATCGGCAACGACGACGCGGTCCCCTACATCCACGTCGCGAACCCGCTGGCCGACTCCGAGGCGGAGGCGCTCAAGGACTGGGAGCTGCCGGCCGACTGGGTCCCCTCGGACAACCTGTACACCGACCTCGACGGCGACCGGTACGGCACGCCGGACCTGGCCGTGGCCCGCATCCCCTCGTCGGACGACGCGGGCCTGCTGCTCACCCAGCTGTCCGACATCGTGCCGCCCGACGGCTCGGGCTTCGCGCTCATCAACCAGGAGCGCAAGTCGCAGGCCGGGCTGATCGTCAACCAGATCGGCTCGATGGCCGAGGTGCAGCTCGAGTACTCGCCGCCGGTGCAGGGCGCCTCCTTCGGCGGCAACCAGAACGCCGCCAACGCCCGCTACCTGTACGTGCTGCTCCACGGGATCGGCGTGACCACCAACGCCTGGGCCGCCAACACCGTCGCGTGGCAGCCGGGCGACCAGAACAGCCCGCTCGACGCCGAGTGGACTGTGTCCGACAGCTCGCAGATCGACGCGGTCACAGCCGATTCCAACCCGACCAGCCACGGTGTCGTCCAGATCGGCGCCTGCTATGGGGCGTGGACCCTGGACACGGTGCAGGCGCCCCAGCACAAGACCGCCGACAACAACCTCGCGCTGCACTACCTGCGCTCGGGCACGCGGGCATACGTGGCCGACACGCACCTGTCCTACAGCGTGCCGATGGCTCCGGGTGACACGCCCACCGGCCGCACGGGCTTCGAGCTGCTGTTCTGGAAGGCGATCGCGTCCGGCATGACCCCGATCGACGCGTTCCAGGCGGCCAAGGCGGGGACGGCCCAGGCGATCGATGTGCTGGTGGCCGCGGGCGACATCGACGCTGCCAAGATCAACCTCAAGACCCTGCACTACATGGTCTACCTGGGGCGCCCGTGATGACTCGCTTCCCGCTCCTCGCGGCCGTCTGGGCCGCGCTGCTCGTCGCCGGCTTCGCCCTCGTGCTCGCCCTGGGCACCCCGGTCGCGACCTCGTCCGACGAGCTCAACGCCGCGATGCACCCCGCCACGCCGGTCTCGCAGGAGGACGCCGAGCGCTCGGCCGACACGATCGTCCGCCTCGCCTACCCGTCGTTCGTGGGCTCGCCGCGCACGACGACGAGGGCGACGGACTTCGGGGTTGAGCACTGGCTCGTCGAGTACACCGACAAGACCGGCGGGGCGCCCCGCGGGGTCCGAGTCTCGATCGTGGTGGCGACCGGACACGTGGAGCTGTCTGCCTACCCGTGATCGTGGACGCGGCGGCGCTCGGCCTCCGCCCAGCCGGCCGCTCCCGCGTCTCGCAGGTCCCCCGACCCAAAGATGTGTCAGTTCCAGGCGCAATCAGCGCGGACGGGCGCCGAACCCGGGTTTCGCACTCGGCGCACGCTCGAGGAACCCGCAAACGACCCCACGGTGAGTCGGCCGGCGCGGAGGGTCGATGAACGGTCAGGCGAGGTCAGGCTGGCAGAGCGCGCCATCGTGTGCCCGGCGCTCGGGAAGCCCGCCCGGGGTTCTGGTCGCCCTTGGTGCTAGGCCTGGGTAGCCGGCCCGAGTGAGGCGGCTTGCGCCGCGATGTTCGTTGTCGATCGGCGCAGGAATCGCTCGAATCCCCCGACATCACCCGTGCAGGGTTTCAACCGAGTGACGAGGGGAGACTCCCCTCATACCCTGATACGGTGACTCAGCCAGAGATCGTCCGTCCGCCAATCCGGGTCGTGGCCATCGACGACCATCCTGCGGTCCTCGACGCCATCGGCCGGGCTGTCAGCGATCGCGGGACGATGACCCTCGTCGGCGCCGCCCGCGACCGAGGCTCGGCCGAGCGCCTGATCGTCGAGCTCGACCCCGACGTCGTGGTCTGTGACGTGCAGCTCGACGGCAACGTGGACGGCCTTCGCCTCCTCGAGCACTTCGCCGGGCGACCGCGGCCGGTCTTCCTGATGCTCTCGGCGTACGACTACCCGAGCCTCTTCCGTGCTGCCCACGAGCGCGGGGCCGCCGGCTACCTCCTCAAGAGCTCCGAGCTGGGAGACGTCGTCGAGGCGATCGAGCGGGTCGCGACAGGAGCGGCCGTCTTCACGGGCGCCGACACACCACGGTGAGGGACCTGATCGTGACCGCAGTGGCGGCGACCGCGCTGGCGCTGCTCTTCATGTATCTGGTGCTGAGCTTCGCGTTCGCCAATTGGGGGCCATAGCGCGCTCCGCGCTGGCGTCGGGCGCGCGGCGGACGATGAAGTGACCTTCGCGCCCGATCGTCCCTAGCTTCCGGCAGGCCGAAGCCTTCGGTCGCCCGTGACCACGTAGGTGCGCCGCCTCGGCCACTCGACGCGCCGCTCCTTGGTGCCCCGCCCGATCCCGGCCAGACACGCGGCGAGGAGGAGCAGCGACGACACGATGTTGAGCACTGCAAGGACGGTCGGGAGCCAGTAGTCCTGGCTGCCGTCGGGACGTGTCCAGGGCCCAAGGAGCACCAGGGCAGGTGCGGCGATCGTCGCGACCCCCATGGCGATGGCCGTCGCGACGCCGAGGGCCCAGCCGAGGTGCGGTTGCAGCCGCCGGAATGCGCCGGCCAGGAGGGCGGCGACCACCCCGCCCGTGATGGCGGCGTGGCACAGACCCACCAGGATGCCGAGGACGTTCGTCGTGCTGACGAGGGCGCGGTCGCTCGCCCAGAGCTGGCCGAACGATGGCAAGAGGGCGGCGACCCACACGCCGACCCCGGCGAGGGCGAACGCCACCAGCACTGGATCCCGAGGACGGGCACCCGCCAAGAGCAGTCCCCTCAGGAACGCGAGCCCACCCAAGGCCTGGACGAGGGAGGCGGAGAGGGCCAGCGCCTGCACGACGGCGAACGCGATGTCGGACTGGTCGAACTGGACACCGTCGCCCGTCTGGACCAGGGCGTTCATGGCCCAGTCCTGGACGAAGGCGATGAGCGGCCGGGCGAGCAGCGCGAGGGCGATGAGCAGCGTCCCCCGAAGCAGCCATGGGTTGCGCCGCGCGACGCGCGGGTACCCGAATTCGAGTGCGGCGGGCAGCAAGATCGTCGCCAGCGACGCAAGCTGGCCCAGGACGGCCAGGCCCGCTAGGTTGAGGTCCAGGCCGGGTTCGCTGGGCACGCCGCCGATCACCCCGCCCCAGACCCAGAGGCTGAGCATGAACGCGGCCCCGCCCAGCGAGAGCCAGCCGACCCAGGTGAGCGGCGCGGTGAGCCGGGCAAGCAGCGGGCCGAGGGTCGATCCCGGTCCGAGGGCCTCTGGCGCCGCCTGCCGAGCCTGCCTGCGGTGGACCAGTGTTCGCATTCGTTCCCCCCTTGCGACTCAGGATCGTGGTCGGGTCGAGATCCACTCGAGGTACCGCGCGTCGAACTCCGCGACGAGCCGCGCGCGCTCCTTCATCACCGCCGCCCACTCGTCGAGCGCCGCGAACCCGGACTCGGTCAGCTGGTAGTCCCGGCGCGCGGGACCGGTGCCGGTGGACCACGTGCTGCGCACCTGGCCGGCGACCTCGAGGTCGCGGAGCGTGCGGTACACCTGTCCGACGTCCACCGAGCCGTTGGTGATCCCCAGCTGGCGCAGCTCGCCCAGCATGGCGTACCCGTGCGCCGAGCCCGTGGCCAGCATCGCGAGCACGAACGGCTCCATCCAGCGGTGGTGCGTGCCGATCGGCGCCCAGCCCCGGTGGACGGGCGTGCCCGTCGCGTCGCTGTTCGACGCGATCGCGAGCGGCGACGGCCCCAGGCTCGGCGGGTCGGGCGGTTCAACCGCGTCGGCCGACGGGACCGCGATCAGCCCGTCGGGTGGGGCGGCCGCCATCTCGCGCTCATTCCGCTTGCTCGCTGCATCCATGTGCCCCGAGCATAGGTGCCGGGGCGGGTCCGTGCACGCTGGTTCGGCCCAGTCGCCATCGCGCCATCTCGTCCGACCCCGTCCCGCGCGACCGCCAGAACGCCGCCCCGCCGACGCGCTAGGCTGCCAGCCCATGAGCTCCCGCGACCACGCCCTCGCCGCCATCGTCGACGCGTTCGTCCCCGCCCACGACGGTCTGCCGTCGGCCAGCCAGCTGGGCGTTCATCGCCGACTGCTCGCCGAGGTGGACGCGCTCGGCCGCCCCTCGCTCCGCCAGCAGCTCGACATCCTCCTCTCGGTTGCCGATTCGGCCCTCGGCAACCTGCTGCTGACCGGTCGGCCGAAGGCGGTCAGCGCGATGAGCCAGGAGGCGCGCGAGGCGTGGCTGCGGAGCCTCGCCGACTCGCCGATCGCGCTCAAGCGGACCGCCTTCCAGGACCTCAAGCGGCTCACGCTGCTCCTCGCCTACGGCATCGAGGACTCGCCCTGGCGCGCCCGGACTGGGTTCGTGCCGCCGGAGCCCGACGCGCCCAGCCAGAGCGACATCCACGTGCGCACGCCCCAGGCCGGCGAGACCGTGGACGCCGACGTGGTGGTCATCGGCTCTGGCGCCGGCGGCGGCGTGGCGGCTGGGGTCCTGGCCGCGGCCGGCAAGAAGGTCGTCGTGCTCGAGCGGGCCGCGATGGTGCCGGAGGCGTCGTTCGGCGGGCCGGAGCTCGACGGGCTGGCGGCGCTGTTCCTCGACCGCGGCCTGGCCGCCACGACCGACCGCTGGATCTCGATCCGCGCGGGCTCGGCCGTGGGCGGCGGGACCGTCGTCAACTGGTCGTCGTCGCTGCGCCTGCCGGACGCCGTGCGCGAGGAGTGGCGGGCCGCAGGCGTGGGCGACGACTTCGACGCCCACTACGAGGCGATCGAGGCCGCCCTGGGCGTGACGACCGCCGAGAGCGAGCAGAACGGCCCGAACCGACGGCTGGCGGCTGGGCTCGACGCGCTGGGCCATCCCTGGCAGACGATCCCGCGCAACGTGCGGGGCTGCGGCGACTGCGGGCCGTGCGCGGTCGGCTGCCGGAGGGGTGCCAAGCAGTCGGTGCTGCGGACCTTCCTCGCCCAGGCGTGCGCGAACGGTGCCGAGGTCCTCGACCGCAGCGAGGTCGCCCGGATCCTGCTCGAGGGCGGGCAGGCGGCCGGTGTGGTCGCGAGGGTCCCGGGCGGCGAGGTCACGGTCCGGGCGCGACAGGTGGCGCTCGCGGGCGGGTCGATCCTGTCACCCGTGGTCCTGCTGCGCTCGGGGATCGCCTCGTCGACCGCGGGCCGGACGCTGCACATGCACCCGGTGGCGGCAATCGCCGGACTGTACGACGAGCCGCTCGCGCCCTGGTCCGGCGTGCCGCAGAGCGTGGTGAGCGACGCGTTCGGCGAGGTGGACGGCACGTTCGGGTTCCGGATGGAGGCCGCGCCCACGCACCCCGGGCTGATCGCCTCGGGGTTCCCGTGGTGGTCGAGCTCGGACCATCGCGAGATCCTCGAGCGGTGCGACCACGTCGCCGCGTTCCTCGCGATCGTCCGCGACCGCACCGTCGGGCGGATCTCCGTCGCCCGGGATGGCGGCACCTCGATCGCCTACCAGCCCGGCGCGCCGGAGCGCGAGCTGCTGCGGCGCGGCTCGGTGGAGCTGGCACGCGTCCACCGCGCGGCGGGCGCCCGCCAGATCGTCCCGCTCGTGACGCCGCCCCACACCTGGCGCGACGATCAGCCCTTCGACCCCTGGCTCGAGGCGCTCGGCCGCCGGTCGATCTCAGCGAACCGGATCCTCCTGTTCAGCGCACACCAGATGTCGAGCTGCCGGATCGGGACGGACCCGCGAACGTCGGTCGCCGACCCCGACGGCCAGGTCCACGGAACGCCTGGCGTGTGGGTGACCGACGCCTCCGCGATGCCGACGGCGTCGGGCGTGAACCCCATGCTCTCGCTCATGGCGCTCGCGCACCGGACCGCGATGCGCATGGCCGCGGAGGGGTAGCCGGCGGCGTAGCCGCGGTGGCGGTCGGCGAGCCCATCGACCGGCGGCCGCGAGCCCGCGCCCTCGCTCAGCCGCCCGCTGCCCCGCTCAGTCCTCCGGCCGGTCGAGGTCGAGCACGCGCCGCAGGTGCCCGGCCACGGCTTCGACAGGGTCGCCCGTCGCCTCCGGGCCCCACTCCAGGCGAACGACGTCCCAGGCCCGGGGCCGTCGTCGTCCGGTGCGCGCCAGGTCGTCCTCCATGCGCGCCGCGAGGAAGTCCCAGGCCGCCAGTCGCTCGAGCTCGCCGGTGCCGCGCCGCGCCCGCACGAGGTGGACCAGCAGATGGCGCCGGCCGTCGTTCATCTCGCGCAGCGCAGCCCAATGGCGCGCCAGCCGCTCCACCCCCGTGGTCCTGTCCACCTCGACCGCCACGCGGGCCCGATCGTGCTCGAGCGTGATGCCGTGGCCCCGGCTCCCAGCGCCGTTGCGGCGCCGAATCCGCACGCTCCCCGTCGGACCCAGCGCCGCGACGATCCGGTCCAGCAGCGCGGTCTCCTCCGCGGGGTTCCGCTCGGGCGCCTCACCTGCGGCGTCGCGCCGCCAGATCCGCATCGCAAGCCCGCGCCCGTCGCGGGGGACGAAGCCGCGGGGCACCGCCGACAGCGACGCGCGGGGCGCGGCCGCGACCCACAGGCAGGCCAGCGCGTCGAGCAGGTCGTCCTCGTCGGCGCCGGCCGGCACGACGACGGGGATCGGCCGACCGAAGGCCGCCTCGAGCAGGACACGCCGTCGGAGCCTGCCCTTCGCGGAGCGCTTCGTCCCGTCCACCGGGCTGCCGCCGGCGAGATCCGCGAAGATCAACTCGGGGTGCCCCTCGAGGATGACCGGCGACGTCTTGCTCGCGGGGTCCTGCATCTCGGGCGCCACGACGGCGTCGACCTCGCGGATCCGGGGCAGGATCAGCCACGACTGCAGCGTCAGCCCAAGGTCCTCGCGACGCGGGTCGTCGAACGAGGCGAGCTCAAGGGACGCGCGCGGCGGCCCCGGGAACACGGACGAGCCCCGCCCCGGCCCCAGCAGGGCGCGGGTCTCGACGTCGCACACCCGCCCGCCCGGAGCCCACGTCTCGGGCAGCCCGATGGGCATGTCCACGACGATCCGGTCCCCGTGGAATCGCAGGACCGAGGCGAAGTCCGTGACGACGGCGATCGTGATGGTGCCGATGCTGCCCCGCTGGTCCACGTTGCCGGCGGCGACCACCCATCCGGCCCGACAGCCGTCGGCCCCGATCGCCCGCATCTTCGCCACCCGCTGCGCTCCTCCGTGATGACCTGCGACGCGACCTAGGTTCGCACCGCGCCGACGCGAATGCGCCACGAATGCGCAAGGCCGTCGTAACGTGCGACGCGCGCCCCGCGCCGCACGCCACGCAGCGCCCGCGCCCGCGCCGCCCACGCTCCGCGCCCTGACGATCGGCTGGAGGACTCCCCCATCCGGGCGATGACACCCGGCTCCGAGTCGTCCGAGGATGGCGCCGGTCCGTCATCGACCCGCCGGTCAGCCCGTGTCGGCTCGGCCTCGCGTCATCGAAGCACGAAGGGGCATGCGCCTCATGGACACCCGCGGCATACCTCAGCCGGTCGGCTGGAAGGACGCGCTGACCGGTCTCGACGGCCCCGACGCCTGGCAGCGCGTGCTTGTCGCCGAGGTGGCCCGCAGCGCCCGGTACGGCCGCCCGCTGACGGTCGTCGTGCTCGAGGTCGAGGGTGTGATGGAGCTCGGCGAGGACCTGGGCGACGACACGGGGCGCCACGTCCTGCGCGAGGCGGCCCAGGCGCTGCGCCGTGAGTCGCGCACGAGCGACCTGGTGTTCCGGATCGGCGTCGCGCGGCTGGGCGTCGTGCTGACCGAGACCGACGAGGTGGAGGCCGTCAACTACGTCGAGCGCGTCCGTGAGTCCGTGCTGCCGAAGCTGCCGATGCTCGATGGCGCACTGCGCCTCTCCTTCGGCTGGGCGAGCCCGGTCTCGGGTGAGTCGGCCGACGTGGCCGTCCGGCGCGCGGACCACCGGATGATCACGGAGCTGCTGCGCTAGGTCCGGGGGGCGCCGATCGGCCCCGTCAGTGCGACGCGATCCGCTCGGCGAGGCTCTTCCCGCTGGGCGGCTTGCCGGTTCGGCTGATCTTGTCGTCGAGCCGCCCGATCGCCCACTGTGCGTACCGCACGCCGAGCCAGCGCAACGGCTCGGGCTCCCAGTTGGGCGAGCGGTGGTTGACCAGCGGCAGGTCGGTGAGCGGCGTCTTGTGGCCGAGGATCAGGTCGGTCAGGACACGCCCGCCGAGGTTCGTCGTGGACACGCCGTGGCCGATGTAACCGCGCGACGTGGCGAGGCCGGTGGCCGGGTCGAACGCCATCGTCGGATGCCAGTCTCGGGGCATCCCCAGCGGGCCGCCCCAGGCGTGCGTGAACTGCACATCCCGCAGCGAGGGGAACCACTCCCGGACGAAGCCGCGGAGGCGTTCATGGGTCGGCCCGTGCAGGTCGTACTCGAGCCTGATGGGCGAGCCGAAGCGGTACGGTGCCCCCCGCCCCCCGAACAGGATCCGGCCGTCCTCGGTGCGCGAGAGGTAGTCGATCGAGAGCCGCGTCGAGGCCACGACTTCCCTGCCCTGCCAGCCGATCTCGGCCCACGCCTCCTGGCTGATCGGCTCGGTCAGCACGATGAGCGACCACAGCGGGACGAGCTGGCGGTGGAACTGCTCGAGCCCGGAGAGGTACGCCTCGCCCGCGGCCACGATGACCGGCGCCCGGACGTCCCCCGTCGGCGTGACGAGGGCGGCCTTGCCGGACCGGTCCTTCAGGCGGATGTTCGTGACGGGGGTGCCCTCGACGATCCGGACGCCGCCGCGCTCGAGCAGGCGGGCCAGCCCCCGCGTGAGGCGCCCGGGATGGACGACCGCCGCATCGTCGGACACGAGCGCCTTGACCGTGCCCGCGATGCGGATCCGGGGCGCGAGCTCGTCGCCGCCGACGATCCGGTAGCGGTCGCCGAAGCCGAAGCGCCGATACTCCTCGAGCGAGTCTTCGAGCGACGGCACGCCCTGCGGCCCGCGCGCCACGATGATCTCGCCGCCCTTGTGGAACCCGGCGTCGATGCCCTCGGCCGCGGTTGCCCGGCCCACCTCGTCCACCGCGTCATAGGTCGCCTGCTGCATCCGGCGCGCCGCGTCATCGCCGTGGAGCTTCGCGAGGCGGCCCATCGAGATGTTGAGGTCCGGCGCGCACCACGCGCCGTTGCGCCCCGAGGCGCCGAAGCCGGCGATGTCGCGCTC
>JAJYMP010000236.1 GCA_021786915.1 Chloroflexota bacterium | reverse complement strand
CTCGTCGGTGATCTGCTCGAGCATGCGCACACGCTCGGCACGGGTGAGCGCCAGGCCCTCCTCGTCGATGACGCGGCCGAAGATCTCCTCGATCTGGCGGCGCACCTCGACCTGGTTGGACAGGTCGAGCTTCGGGTCGAGGTCCTGGATCACCCGGTTCTGGATCCGGAACTTGACGTCCCGGAAGGACTCGCGAACCGGCGTCTGCGTCATGAGCCGGCCGGCTGTCTGGCCGCCGGAGGGCTGCGCGGGACTGGAGCCCGGCGTCGGGACGGGCAGGCTGGCGCCTCCCTCCGGCGCGGCGCCGGGACGGGCGCTCTCGATGCGCTTCAGCAGCGACATTGGCTACTCCCCTTAGGCCGCGAACGGCCCCCTGGTGCGACGGATCACCGCCATGCGAACAGCGACTTCTTCTGGGTGGCTTTCCGGCTTGTGTCACCGGCGTCGGCGGTGCGGGTTCCTGCGACTGCCGACGCGAGTCGAAGGACGTCCTGGGAGACCTGCGCCTCCCGGTTGGACAGGAAGAACGGTACGCCCCGGTTGAGCGCGTACACGACGCTTCGGCCGTCCGAGACGATGGTGTGGTCCACCCGCCGGCCGATCGAGTGCTCCACGTCGGCCACCCGGATCCCCAGCGAGGAGTCGGCACGGTTGAGGACGAGGCGAATCTTGTCCGCGCCGTAGCCGAGCTGCTGGGCCACTTCCAGGAACAGCCGGATGTTCTTGATGGAGGTGATCTCGAGCGACAGCATCGTGAGGACGGTGTCGGCGAGGTCGAGGATGGCGAGGGTGGTGTCGTTGAACGAGGACATGCAGTCCACGACCACCAGGTCGTGCGTCTCGCGCAGCGCCTCGAGCATCCGCTTGACGGCCGCGGGCGTGATGAGCTCCGCCATCTCGGGCGACGGCGGGGCGAGCAGCACCCGGATGCCGGCCGAGTGGTTGATGATGAACGTGTCGAGCGAGTCCACCTCGCCCGCCTCGAGCTCGGGGATCAGGTCCGCGATCGACTTGTTCTTGGGGTTGAGGTTGAGCAGGACGCCGACGTCGCCGAACTGGAAGGACGCGTCGACGAGGCAGGTCCTCTGCCCCAGCTCGGTGGCCGCGGCGACGGCCAGGTTGACCGCCAGCGTGGTGCGCCCGACGCCGCCCTTGGGCCCGAACACCGCCACGATGCGCCCGGGCTCGGGGTTCTCACGGTCGTCCCCGACGGCCCGGGTGGGCGAGATCCCGCCGGGGGCGGTGGCGGCGGGCTGGACGGCGATCCGCGACTGCTTCTCGCGCTCCCGCGTGTGGACCTGGCGGATCGACGAGGTCAGCTCGTCCGACGAGAACGGCTTGACGAGGAACTCGCGCGCCCCGGCCAGCATGGAGCGGCGCAGGTAGTCCGCCTCGCCCTGAACGGACATCATCACGACGGACGCCGTGGGCACTGCGGCCGCGAGGTGCTCGGTGGCCGCGATGCCGTCCATGTCCGGCATGTTGATGTCCATGAGGACGACGTCGGGCGTGAGCGTCGTGGCGAGCTCGATCGCTTCGCGCCCGGACGCGGCGGCACCCACGACGTCGATATCCCCCTCGAAGCCGAGCAGCTTCGCGAGGTGGTCTCGCGTCTCCGGGATGTCGTCCACGATCAGGACGCGGATCTGGTCTGCCATCAGACGGGGTCAGTCCTTGTTGGTCGGCCCGGCCTGACCGGGCTGCTCCGATGGAGATGGGCCGGCTCGCACCGGCCCATCAGGACGCCTGTCGCGGCCAGGTTCGACCGCGCCGGGCGGTTCGCTACGCGCCCGAGCTCGCGCTCGGCGCCGGGCTCCCGCTGGGGAGCGGCGTCGGGCTCGGGGTGGGGCTGGGGTAGACGCGGACGGGCATCGGGCTCGGGTACGGCGTGGGCTCGAGGACCTCGACCACCTGCGGAGGCAGGACGCCGAAGTCGTCCACCATGCGGCGCAGGGTGATGCCGGTCGTCGGGATGATCGGGCACGCGGTGGGCGTTCCGTCCGGCGCCTGGCAGTCGGCGGCGCTCCGCAGCACGAGGGCGATGGTGCCGTCGAGCTGGGCGTAGCGGATGGCCTCCGCCTGCTGGACGGTGGCCGCCAGGATCACGATCTCCTGCTGCCCGTTGAGGTTGGTCTCGGTCGTGGTCTGGCCACTTGCCGCCGGCTGCTGGGCAGTCGTGGTGGGCGGCGGGAGGAGCGTGCCGAGGACCTGGAGGCCCTCGACGACCGTCTTCACCGTGGTCGGGTTGTACGGCAGGTTGAGCGGGTTGTACAGCTCGTTGCCGCCCACGACGCGCGACGGGGCGGGGCTGCCGCTGGTGCGGGGAGCCGGGGTGGCGGCGCCGATGACGCCGTGGTTGTTCACGGCCAGGGGCACCTTGTCGAGTCCCGTGAACGCGACCACCACGTCAACGCGGTCGCCCGGCTTGATCAGCGTGCCCACGCCGGTCAGCTGGTCAACCTGGACCGGGATGCCCACGAAGCCCGCCGGCACCTTGATGTCCTGGACGGTGCCGCCGCCGCTGAGATCCTCGGTCGTGATGTACGCGCCCTTGACCACCGCCGAGCGGACGGTCTTGCCGACCACCAGCGCCGTGGCGGTATAGCTGTCGCCAGGCTTGGCCCCGATCTCGACGTCCTGGAGGGCAACGGCGTCCTCGGTGATCGTCGCACCGAGAGGCAGGTCTTTCGTCGCGACCACGATCTTGACCGTCGTGGGCGCGGCGGATGGGCCGTTGGACCCACCTGGGCCGCCTCCCTGGAGCATGATCGCGATGAGTATGAACGCCACCACGGCGAGGAAGATCCCCACCAGGAGGACGAGGCGGTTGCTGCTGCGCTTCAAAGTTCTCTCCCCGAGCCATGTGACAGGCGGCACCACTCTAACATCGCGTCAAGCCCGTGCGACCCACCAAATGACCTAGGACCATTGGGAAGATTTGGGCGGATGCGCATCGGGCGGAAAGGTCGGCTGCAAAGCGCCATCGACGGCTGTCTGCCGGTCCTCAACGGCAACCAAACAGCCCGCCAGGGTGACCCCGACGGGCTGTTCGAATGAGTGCTAGGGACCTGGCTAGATGGAGTTGCCGACGGCGCTGAGCTTGTTGCTGATCTGGCCGCCGAGGAAGATGAGGGCGATGATCGCGACGATCGCGATGAGGGCGAGGATCAGGGCGTACTCGGCGAGTCCCTGGCCCTCATCATCGCGGGCCGGCAACTTCCCGGCCACGAGGGCTGCAAGTTCGGTAATCATGGCGAAGGTCACCTCCCGATCCGGGCCTCGAGCCCCAGGGGACAGGCTGCTGCCAGTGCGGCATCAGCTGCACCTGCGGGATGATCAGCCGTCAGACCGCTTCCGGTTGCTGGGCCGATCCCCTGACATCCCCCGGGACTGGGGCTTGTCTCCAGAACTGAACGACGCCGACCACCTGCTGGCGATCGGCGTCGTCGAGGTCAACAGGGTGACTAGATCGACTTGCCGACGGTCGAGAGGATCCCGGAGACCTGGCCGCCCAGGAAGATGAGGGCGATGATCGCGACGATCGCGATGAGGGCGAGGATCAGCGCGTACTCCGCGAGGCCCTGGCCTTCCTCGTCACGATGAAGGAACGAGATGAGTGCCGGAATGATGGACATGTTGGTGTTTACCTCCTTTCCTCGAGAGATGTCGCCGAAGCGGGGACCACACGGTATGGCCGTGCGGCTCGGAGTGTCAACGGTTTTGTTAGGGATCGCGGTGTAAACAGGCACCGCCCGTGACATTTGCCGCCGCCCGGGAAGCGCCCGCCGGCAGCTGGGGACGACCGCCGCATCCCGCGCGGAGCGTTCCCTAGATCGACTTGCCGACGGTCGACAGGATCCCGGACACCTGGCCGCCCAGGAAGATGAGGGCGATGATCGCGACGATCGCGATGAGGGCGAGGATCAGGGCGTACTCGGCGAGTCCCTGGCCCTCGTCGTCGCGGCGGAGCAGTGAGCTGATGACCTGGATGAGTGCCATGGGCGCGTTCCCCGTAACGTCCGGCATGGATGGGCTGCCGGTTATGTGCTGCAGCCTAGTGGCTCGCCTGGCCCGTGCAACAGGACGATCGTCCTACGGCGTTGCGTGTTCGCCCCGGGAATCGTGAAGCCGCCGGCAGTGCCGGCGGCTTCACGACTTGGGCTCGAGTGTCAGCTAGATGGAGTTGCCGACGTTCGACAGGATCCCGGACACCTGGCCGCCCAGGAAGATGAGGGCGATGATCGCGAC
>JAJYMP010000150.1 GCA_021786915.1 Chloroflexota bacterium | reverse complement strand
ACGACCGCGGCGTCGGCCCGCAGCCCCGAGGCCCGCGACTTGATGTCGAAGAACTTCTCGGCGCCCATGTCCGCGCCGAAGCCCGCCTCGGTGACCAGGACGTCGCTGGTCGCGAGGGCCGCGCGGTCGGCGAGGATCGAGTTGTTGCCGTGGGCGATGTTCGCGAACGGGCCGCAGTGGACCCAGGCCGGGCCGCCCTCGAGGGTCTGCATCAGGTTGGGCTTGAGCGCGTCCCGCAGCAGGACGGCCATCGAGCCCGCGACCTTGAGGTCCTCGGCCGTGACCGGCGTGCCGTCGCGCGTGGTGGCGAGCACGATCCTGCCCAGGCGCGCGCGGAGGTCGCGCAGGTCCCGCGCCAGGGCGAGGATCGCCATCACCTCCGACGCCACCGTGATCACGAACTGGCTCTGGCGCGGGTAGCCGTTGTCCCGGCCGCCCAGGCCCACCACGACGTCCCGCAGGGCGCGGTCGCTGATGTCGAGGACCCGCGGCCACACGATGCCGTTGGCGTCGATCCCCAGGGCGTTGCCGTGGTGGACGTGGTTGTCGATGAACGCCGCCGCCAGGTTGTGCGCGGCGCCGATCGCGTGCACGTCGCCCGTCAGGTGGAGGTTGAAGTCCTCCATCGGGATGACCTGGCTGTACCCGCCGCCGGCCGCGCCGCCCTTGATCCCGAACACGGGGCCGAGGGAGGGCTGCCGCAGCGCCACGGCGGCCCGCTTGCCGATGCGGTTGAGGCCCTGGGCCAGCCCGACCGTGGTGGTGCTCTTCCCCTCGCCGAGCGGGGTGGGGGTGATGGCCGTGACGACGACGTACCTGCCGCGCGGCCGCTCGCGCTCCGCGCGCTCGATGCCCGCGATCGTCACCTTCGCCTTGGCGCTGCCGTACAGCTCGACCTCGTCGTCGCGGAAGCCCAGCTCGTGGGCGACGTCGGCGATCGGGCGGGGCGTGACCGAGCGGGCGATCTCGAGGTCGGACGGGAACGGCATCTAGCGGGCCTCCGGCATGGTGTTCAGGGACTGGGCGCCGAGCGGGACGCGGCCTGTGGCGCCGTCGCGGGCCGCGCGGACGAGGTGGGTGAGCAGGATCGCGTTGGTGAGCGGCCCGACGCCGCCCGGGACGGGGGCGATGGCCGAGGCCACGCGCGAGGCGGACTCGAAGTCGACGTCGCCGACGAGCCTGCCGTCCACGACGTTGATCCCCACGTCCACGACGACCGCGCCGGCTTTGAGCATGTCGCCGGTGATGAAGTTCGCGCGGCCGATGGCGACGACGACGATGTCGGCGGTGCGGACCACGCCGGCGAGGTCCTCGGTCCTGCTGTGGCAGACCGTGACGGTGCAGTCCTCGCGCAGGAGCAGCATGGCCGCCGGCTTGCCGATGACGTTCGACCGGCCGATGACGACCGCGTGGCGGCCCCGGAGCGCGATCCCCGACTCCTTGAGCAGCTCGACGCTGGCGTGCGCCGTGGCGGGGAGGAACCCGTCGTAGCCGAGCGAGAGGAGCCCGGCGTTGAGCGGGTGGATCCCGTCGATGTCGCGCCGCGGGTCGAGCACGTCGATGACGGCGCGCAGGGCGATCCCCCGGGGCAGCGGCTGCTGGACGATCAGCCCGGCGACCGCCGGGTCCGACTGGATGGCGCGGATCGCCGCCTGCACGTCGGCCTCGGCGGCGTCGGCCCCCAGCTCGACCAGGCGGTCCTCGATCCCCACCAGGCGGCAGCCGTCGAGGATCTTGTGGAGGTACACCGCCGACGGCGCGTCCCTGCCCACGACGAGCACGGCGAGCGCGGGCGCAACGCCGAACTCGGCCCTGAACGCGGCCACGTCCGCGGCGACCTGCTCCCGGATGGCGGTCGCCACCGGGCCGCCGCGGAGCAGTCGCGGGCCCTCGTCCATCAAGCCGGTCATGCGGTCCCTCTTCGGATCCGTCGCGGGACGCCTTTGACGGCAGGCCCGGCGACGGAGCGCCAGTGTCGCACCGGATGACCCGCGTTTGGAGGTCAAGCGGCAGGTTGTTGACAGTTTACCGTGCGGTCACGCAAGGAGTTGCGGAAGCGTTGCGGGGCGCGGTACAGGGCGGGCAGCCCCGCGACGCCCTCACGCTGCTACTCGCTGAACGCGCTGCGGAACGCCTCCATCGCGACCACCGGGTCGCCAGAGGCTTTCGACTCGAGGCCCACGACGCCCGAGTATCCGGTGTCCTTGAGGGCGCGGGCCACGGCGGGCCAGTTGACCTCGCCGGTGCCCGGCTCCATGCGCCCCGGCACGTCGGCCACCTGGACCTCGCCGATGAGCGCGCCCGCCCTGCGCACGAGCTCGATGAGGTTCCCCTCGCCGACCTGGGCGTGGTAGAGGTCGAGCAGCATGCGCACGCCAGGCCGGTCCAGCGTCCCGACCAGCGTCATCGTGTCCTCGGCCCTGCCGAACGGCGTGCCCACGTGGTCGACGTGGAGGTTGAGGTTCTCGAGGCAGAACACGAGCCCGTTGTCCTCGCCCAGCTGGGCGAGCTTCTCGAGCGTCCGATAGGCGTTGAGCCACATCCGGCCGGTGGTGAGCTGCTGGGGCCGGAACGGGAGGCCGTTGCGCGACCCGTCGAGCTCGGCCCCGTGGACCACGAGGCGCGGGCAGCCGATGACCTTCGCCGCCTCGACCGCCTGCTTCGCGGTCTCGAGCAAGAGCCCGCCGCCCTCGGCGTCGTACAGGTCGCCGTGGATGTAGCCGGTCATGGTGGACCAGGTGGCGCCGAGGGCGGCCACGGCCGGCAGGTCCTTCGTCGTCCAGTCCCACATCTCCACCTGGAAGCCCAGGTCCGCGATGCGCCTGACGCGCTCGAGGTAGGGCACGTCGAGCCAGAACATCTCGGTGGTGACCGCGAGCGGGAACATCGACGAGGCCATGCTGTTCGTCCTTCCCGGCCGGTGTCGGAGCCCGGCACATCGCCGCAGACGGAGCCTGCAATCGATTTCAGCTTGGGCGACCGTACTGGGAGGCTGGGCGGGCGTCAAGACGGACATCGTGACCGCTGTTCGCGTGGCCGGCCCGCCTGCGAAGGTGGTCGTGGGCGGAGCGCCGGTGACCGCGAGTAGGCCGACCTCATCAGCGCCGACGGGTTCGCCCCCGATGCGAGCGCCGCCGTGGATCTCGCTCGGCAGCTGCTGGGCGCCTGAGCCGCCGCGCTCAAGGACATCGGCCGCCCGGCGACCCGGGCCGTCCTGAGGAATCTTCTTCCCGGCGCGCACCGTTCAGCCGATACTGCACGGCAGCCCATCGCAACGCCAGGAGAGCCGCATGTCCAAGGCCGAACGCGTCCCGTTCGTCATCATCGGCGAGAACGTCCACGCCACCCGAACCTTCGCCCGCCAGGGCAGGAACGTGGCGACGGTTGACGGCGTCGAGGTCGTCACGTTCCGGGACGCGTCGGGCGCCGAGCGCAGGTGCCCCATCTCGTCGCCTGTGGCTGAATCGTCCGAGTTCGCGAAGAACAAGGTCAAGCACATCCGCAACGCCCTGCTCCTGGGCCTCGGCGGCGATGGGGTGCTCGAGACGAAGCTCACCGGCGATGTGTCGCCCGAGGCGGCGCAGGCGGGCCGGGACTATCTGATCGCGGCCGCGATCCGCCAGCAGCGCAACGGCGCCCACTACCTCGACGTGAACGTGGACGAGATCAGCCCCGATGAGGGCGTACGCGTGCTGGCCATGGCGTGGCTGGTCCGCCTGCTCGAGGGAGCCGTGGGCGTGCCGCTCTCGCTCGACAGCTCCAGCCTCCCGGTGCTCGAGGCGGGTTTCGCGGCGTCGAAGGCCCCGTGCGGACCGCTGATGCTCAACTCAGCCTCCGCGGAGCGTCCAGAGGCCCTGGACCTCGTCGCGGCGCACCACGGTGCCGTCGTGCTCTCCGCGGCCGGCACCGGCGGGCTGCCGTCGACGGTCGACGGACGAGTCGCCAACGCCAACGCCATCTACGCCGCGGCGCTCGCCCGAGGGATCGCCCCCGCCGATTGCCACGTGGACCTGCTGGTCCTGCCCGTCGGCGTCGACGCGCAGTCGGGCAACACCTTCCTGGGCTCGGTTCGGCGGTTCCGCGAGGAGCACGGGCCCCAGGTCCGGCTCACTGGCGGCCTCTCGAACGTGTCGTTCGGCCTGCCCAACCGGCGGCTCGTCAACGACGTGTTCCTCGCCCTGGCGAACGACGCCGCCGTGGACTCGGGCCTCGTCGACCCCAACGTGGCCGACCCTGCCCGCCCCGCTCCCCTCGATC
>JAJYMP010000315.1 GCA_021786915.1 Chloroflexota bacterium | reverse complement strand
TGCGGGGTCCGGGACTGGCCGGGCTCGTTCACCATTCCGACCGGGGCGTCCAGTACCTCTCCATCCGCTACACCGAGCGGCTCGCCGAGGCCGACGCCGGAACTCGTCGCTTGACGACTATAGGAGCTTCAACGCCCTGGCCGAGACGGTCAACGGCCTGTACAAGGCCGAGCTCATCGAGCGCCACAAGCCTTGGCGGACGGCCGACCAGGTCGAGCTCGCGACCGCGGCCTGGGTTGACTGGTGGAACACGAGGCGGCTCCACGAGGCCTGCGGCGACGTCCCGCCGGCCGAGTTCGAGGCCGCCTACCATGCGCGTCAGGTCACCGCCGAGGCGGCGGCCTGAATCCAATCAGCCGAGTCTCCACGAAACCCAGAGCGGTTCAGTATACTGCGGGCCCACAATGCGGGGACCATACTTCTTGGGCTCAGCTGGACGGACAACTTCCCCGGGCGGGAGATCAAAAAGCTCGTCCATGCTCAGATATGTATCTGGTGGCCGCAGCCACCACCGGGCGAAGATCCGGCCGAGAGTCATGGTCAGTTCCGCCGGATCGCCACGCCGTCGATGACGACCTCCTTGCCGCTCGAGCTGATCGTGATCGCCAGCGTGCCGCTCCGGGGTGCGGTGAACGTGGTCACGGCGATGAGCTTGCCGTTGACCGTCGCTGCCGATTTGAGGCTGATCGTTCGCAGGAGCGTCGAACCCCAGTAGACCCGAACGCTCCCGCAGGCAGGACAGGTCGTCGCGACGATCGCGATCCGGCGGGCGATGACCCCGGTCCGGACGAGCTTCGCGCCGTAGGCGGACGAGCGCAGGTAGGTGGAGCGGTAGTAGGCGCTCCCCGTCCCGGCCGCCCAGGTCCCGGAGCGGCTCAGCGATCGGTCGTCGAGCGGGACCGCCGTGCACGTCTCGCTGGTCCAGGTCGACAGGGAGCCGAGCGCATCGCGCGCCCGGACGGAGAAGCAGTAGGTGGAGCCCGCCGATCCGGCGAGGGTCGCGCCTGTTGCGCTGGTGGCGCTCTGCCACGTGACGTACGAGCCGAAGCCACCGTTCCATGGCGCTCGCCGATAGCGGACATCGTATGAGCTGACTGCGGCATCTCCCGGGGTGGCACCCCAGGCGATCGGGATCGACGTCGACGGTAGCCAGGCCGGGAGCGGGGTGAGGGACGAAGTCGGCGGGAACGGGAGGTCGACACGCAAAGCGAATGCGCCCAGGTCACCTGTCGACGAGGCAACCTCGAGGCTGTAGATCCCGGCGCAGGGTAGTTTCGCCGTGAGGCGCTCTTCCCCCTCGACGATCACGGCCATCCCACCGGTGGGATCACACGGCCCCCGGAGCGTGAGGCGCGGCCGCATCGGCGGGATTGCTCCCGCGCTGATCTTGACGGTCTGCCCGGCCAGCCCGCTGAGGGAATAGGAGATGTTCGCCGATTCACACAGCGCGCCGACCGCGAACGACAACGGAACCAGCGGATCAGGGGCCGGCGAGAAGGGGCACGTCGGGTTCACCGAGGCGTGGAGCTGTGGATTGGCTGCAAGCGTCGTGCGCTCCGGGTTCGTCGGCGAGTCGATGAAGGTGGCGCTCGGGAAGTCCCACATGGCGCTGCTCATGACCGAGCGGAGGAACCAGTCGGGGTCGCTCGACAGCCGTCCGTCGTCGGTCGGATGGGGCAGACCGAGAGCGTGACCGAGTTCGTGGGCCGTGGCCCCCAGGGCCCGACCGCGAAGGCATGGATCGACCGACGCGTCCGCGCAGCGGTTCTCGGCGACGCGTGCCCCGGAGATCCCGCTCAGCGCCCAGTCGGCGAGGATCGCGGCACCCGATCCGGGCGACGACTGGAAGCCGCCTGCGTACCCGTACCCGCCGACCCAGAACACGAGGAGGATGACGCCGGGCTTGATGCCGTAACCGTCGGCAGCCAGCTCCCTGAGCACGTTATAGCCGTCACCTGGATCGGCTCCGAGCTGCCCGGGGACCTGGATGCACTGACTTGCGTCGATCGTCTTCGGGCAGTAGCGGGCGAGCGGGTACCGCCCAGCGACCGTCCGGACGGGTAGTGGTTGGATCGTCTGCCCGTCCAGCTCGCGGGCAAACCAGGCGGCGATCGCCAAGAGGCCAGAGTCGATCGCGGGCGGATAGGACGGGTCGGCCCTCAGGCCCGCCGGCACGAACAGGATCGGCTGGATGATCGCGTCTTGTGCCGATCCGCTGGGCCCCACCGGGGTACTCGCATACACGGGGTGGGCGACTGTCCCGGCCAGCAGCCCGGCGACCATCACGGCGGCGAGGCAGCGAAGGACCCAGGACACGGGATCAGCAGGCGCGCGCGACGGCGCAGCCGCCGACGAGGGCTGGCGGGCCGAGCCCTGTCCACGATCGGTGGCAGGAATTTGACCCGTCATGCTCTCGCGGCTCCCCGCCCTTTGTCCAGGCATCACCGCCAGCGCACCTGGGCCGAGACAGTCGCCTTCGCGGCGAGAGACCCTCCACCGCCGAACGCCGCCTTGAACGACTTCCAGGCCGGTGATGACGAACGAACGAAGTAGTAGACGTTGCCGTTCGCGTCGGCGATCCGGCTGGTCACCCGGCTGAACGTCGACCAGACGCCAGTCGAGCTCTTCGTCGCCGCCCAGATGCCGACAGTCTTGCCGGCATAGGCGGCCCCGAAGGAGAACCGCACGGTGGCGTACGTCCCGAGGGCCGGCACCTTGGTCGCGGTGCCAAAGGCACCTGTCCGCCTGACGCCGAGCGCCGACGCCGCGGTTCCCCGCGCGACGATGGCCGATGCGGCGGGCGTCCCGGTGATCGCGTAGACCGAGAACCCGCCGGAGATCGCCTCATAGGTGGCGACATCGCCCGAGACGCCCACCGGTGTCGCCGCCAGGGTTGCCCAGGCGCAGTCCGCGAAGCGCTGCAGGGCGACGTTCGTCAACGACGCGGCCGCCGAGAACCGGTAGGTCACGCTCGAGATCGCCGCGTTGCTGATGCCGCCACCGAGCTCCACGCTGAAGAGGGCGACGACAGAGTCGCCGGGAGGCGACTCCACCCCCGTCGGCAGCGCGGTGAGCGGGTTGACCGTGATGCTGCCGTTCACGGCAGAGGTGAACTTCATGGTGATCGAGGTGCCCGGACCGAAGGGGTCGACGAGCACGACTTCCGTCCCGGCGGCGACCGAGATGCTGTACAGCCCATTCACCCCGGGGACGGAGAGCACTCCGGCCACTCCAGCGGCCGGCGGAGCCGCTGGTGGAGCCGGCGTCACCAGAGTGATTGAGTCGCTGGCGACATCCGACCAGTTCCCGGCAACGTCCTGCCAGCGCACGTAGACCGCCTTCGTGCCGTCGCCCGACGTGAGCGTCCAGCTGACGGGGCTAGTGTAGTCGATGGTCGTCGCAGCGAACATGTCGGCGCTGTTGGAGAGGCTGACCTTGGCGAGCCCGCTGCCGCTGTCCGTGGCAGGGACAGCCACCGAAACGTTCACACTGGACGTCGATGCGGCGCCCTCATTGATGGTCACCGTTCCTGACGGTGGTGTCGTGTCTGGGTACTGGATGTCGATGTTGGCAACATCCGCTGTGTCGACCGTTACCCAGTCAGCGAGCGCTTCGTCGGCTGCGAAGTCGCCCGGGCTGCCGGCATCGTAGTAGCCGGAGGGGTAGGTGCCGGTCCAGTCGTAGAAACTGATTCGGTACGAGCCCGGGATGAGGGGGATCCTGTACCTGCCCTCGGTGCCGGTCCAGCCGTAGGCGCACCCATCGCCGGTCGCCGAGCAGGCGGAGACTGAAATGTCCGCTGCCGCGGCGCCGTCCGGGCCGGTGACCGTACCGGTGATCCGGTAGCCGGTCGAGAGGTTGACCGTGGCGAGGGCGACGTCGCCGTCGGTAACACTCACGAGGGTCGCCGCCGACCAGAGCGTCGTGAAGTTGCCTGCGGTCCCTTCGCTGTAATAACCGGAGGGATCGGTGCCTGACGGATCGAAGAAGTCAACCCGGTACCAGCCCGCGATCACGATGATGCTGTAGGTGCCGTGGGCGTCCGTCCAAGCTGAGCTGCACCAGCTGTCGCTCGCGTCGGAGCAGGCGCTCACGGAGATGTTCGCCACCGGGGCGCCGTCCGGACCGGTGACGGTGCCGGTGATCCGGTAGCCGGTCGGGAGGTTGACCGTGGCGAGGGCGACGTCGGCCGAGGTCACCTCGACGAGCGTCGCCGCCGACCAGAGCGTCGTGAAGTTGCCGGGGCTGCCGGCGGCGTAG
>JAJYMP010000677.1 GCA_021786915.1 Chloroflexota bacterium | reverse complement strand
GAGAGCGATGCGCTCGGTCGGGTGCTCGAGGTGCGGGCTGGTGTAGAGCCCGACTCTCAGGCCAGTAGCATGCAATAGCGCAGCAGCCATCACCGACGTCGACCCCTTGCCGTTGGTGCCGGTCACCTGCACGACCTGGTAGGAGCGCTCGGGATGGTCGAGGGCCTCCACCAGGGCGGCGATGCGCACAAGGGTTGGGGACCCCATCCGCCCGGTGCGCTCGACGTCGTAGAGTCCGTTCAGCCAGACTTCGGCATCGGCCGTCCCACAGGTCATTGCCAGATTGCGCGGTTCAGAGGCTCGGTTGCTGGAGGACGGCATCGAGCACGGCGTTGCGGACGAGCCACACGTCGGTGACCGGCCCCACCCCGCCGAGGACAGGGGTGAGCGCTTCCGCCTGCTGCGCCGCGCTGTCGAGATCGCCGACGAGGTGTACCTGGCCGCGTTCGTTCTCGACGGGATTGATCCCCACGTCGACCGCGATCAACCTAACATTGGCGGGGCGCACCGCCTCCACGTACTTCAAGAGGTCGAGTGTCGCGTACAGCTCAACCTCAGAGGGCTGGACGGGTAGGGGGCGGAAGGTCAGGATCCCGGTGACCCTCGGGTCGGCAGTGGGCTTGCCGATCGTCGCCAGCACGTCGGCTGGCTCCGCGTCATCGGGTAGGCGTTCGGGCTGGAACCGGAAGCCCACTTCCGCCGCCCGTCTCCAAAGCCGACGCTCATGGGCAAGGGCAACGCAGTCGTCGTCCACGACCACGCTCGCCAGTCCTGGGTCGACCTCTGGGCGACGGACCGCGTCCAGCTCACCGGGTAGCACGAAGCGGAGGTGCCTGGAAACCGTGGTTCCGTCGATGATCGTCGCTCCCATCCCCTCAGCCTCGTCCGCTCGGCGGTTTGCTTGCGACAGCCCGCGCCGGCGCGCCGAGCATCCCGGCCAACCGGGCGGCGTCGAGCGTGTTGCGCAAGAGCATGGCGATCGTCATGGGACCGGCCCCGCCAGGGTTCGGGGCGAACGCCCCTGCGACCTCGATCACCTCAGGGGCCACGTCTCCCGTGAGCTTCCCGTCGACGAACGAGACGCCGACGTCGACGACGGTCGCTCCGGGCTTGATCCACTCCGCGCGCACGAGGTGCGGGCGGCTGGCGTCGGACACGATGAGATCGGCGGCCCTGCACACCTCGGGAAGACGGTCATTGTCGGGGTCCGTCACCGTGACGGCGCCGCATCCCCCACCCACGTCTTCGCCCTGTAGGAGCATGAGCGCCAAGGGAAGGGCGACGAGAGGTCCTCGGCCAACGATGACCGCACGGCGGTCTGCAAGCTCGATGTCGTGACGGTGGAGCAGGTCGAGAACGCCGGCGGCCGTGCACGGACGGTGGCCTGGTGCGCCCTGAAGGAGCTGCCCCAAAGAAAACGTGCCCATTCCGTCGACGTCCTTTTGCGCGGCGATGCGAGAGGCAGCGCCCACCTCGTCCAGGTTGTTGGGCAGCGGAACCTGCAGCAAGATGCCCTGGACGGAGGGGTCGATCGAGAGGACGAGGAGCTCCTCTTCCAGGCGTTCCTGGGAGACCGACGCTGGAAGCCGGACGCTCCGCACTGAGATCCCGATCCGCTCGGCTGCCTTGTGCTTCAGCGCCACATAACGAACGCTCGCCTCGTCGTCACCGACCAGAACGGTGGCGAAGGTGATCTGCGGGCAGCCGCATGCCTCCACCTCCGCCCGCAGGGACTCCAGGATCTCGTCCCTCCGGGCCCGACCGTCCAGGATGAGCGCTGGCAACTCAGGACAGCCCGACGATCTCGCCGCTGGCATCGAGGTCGATGGAGAAGGCAGCGGGATTGCTCCCGAGCCCTGGCATCGTGCGCATCTCCCCGCAGATCGGGTAGACGAAGCCCGCCCCGACAGAGGCGTGGACCTCACGAACGGGGAGGGTCCATCCGGTCGGGGCGCCCTTCAGCGACGCGTCTGCAGAGAGCGAGTATTGCGTCTTTGCTATGCACACCGGCAGATTCCCGAACCCCGCCGCCTCGTAGCGGTCGAGGGCCTTTGCTGCCGCTGCGGTGTAGGAGACGTCCTTTGCCCCATAGACCTTGGTGGCGACGGTGCGGACCTTGTCTCGAAGCGCCATCTCGTCAGGGTAGAGTATCTGGAACCGGGAGGGCTCCTCCGCCGCCTCGACGACCGCTTCGGCCAGTTCGGTAGCGCCAGCGCCGCCCTTCAAGAAGTGCTGGCACACCGCGCTTCGCACTCCCATCGACGCCGCGATCTCTGCGATCGCGTCCCACTCGGATGGGTGGTCGGTCGCAAAGGCGTTGATGGCGACGACCGGGGTGACCCCGTGGATCTTGATGTTCTCGATTTGCCTTTTCAGGTTCGCCCCGCCTTGGTGCACCTCATCAGGGTTTTCCGCGAGAAGCGCCTCCGGAAGCGGTCTTCCCGCGACGATATGGTGGTTTCCCGACTGGGACTTGAGAGCCCGCACAGTCGCCACGACGACGGCGGCGTCGGGAGCAAGGCCCGAATAGCGGCACTTGATGTTGAAAAACCGTTCCGCCCCCATGTCGGCGCCGAATCCCGCTTCGGTGATGAGGAAGTCACCCCCTCTGATCCCGATCTGGTCGGCCAGGATGGAGCTGTTGCCGTGGGCGATGTTCCCGAAGGGCCCGGCATGGACAAGGACGGGGGTGTTCTCCAGCGTCTGGAGCAGGTTCGGCTTGAGGGCGTCGCGCATCAAGACAGCCATTGCCCCCGCGCCCCGCAACTCCTCCGCGGTGACCGGGACGCCAGAGGTGGTGTACCCCACCACGATGCGTCCGAGGCGGGCCCGAAGGTCGGAAAGTGACGTGGCGAGAGCGAAGATCGCCATCACCTCGGACGCAGCGGTGATGTCGAAGCCAGTCTGGCGGGTGACGCCATCTTCGTGCGCGCCGAGGCCGATCACGATGTTGCGAAGCGACCGGTCGTTTACGTCGAGAACACGGCGCCACGTGATGTCGTCCAGGGAGAGGCCGAGGGCGTTGCCCTGCTGGAGGTGGTTGTCAACGATCGCCGAGAGCATGTTGTGGGCTGAGGTGACCGCGTGGAAGTCTCCGGTCAGGTGGAGGTTCAAGATCTCCATGGGGACCACCTGGCTGTAGCCCCCTCCTGCTGCGCCTCCTTTGATGCCAAAGGTCGGTCCCATGGAGGGCTGGCGGATGGCGACCGTTGCCCTCTTGCCGATGTGGAGCATCGCTTGGCCAAGGCCGACCGTCGTGGTCGTCTTCCCTTCGCCGAGTGGCGTCGGGGTGATCGACGACACCACCACGTACTTGGCCCGCGGCCGGTCGCTGAGCTCTTCGATTGCCTCGAGCTTGATCTTGGCGACAGAGGACCCGTAGGGCTCCAACAGGTGCTCTCCAATCCCCATCGACGCTGCGACCTCTTCCAGCGGCTTCAAAGAGGCATGGCGGGCGATCTCCAAGTCGGAAGGAAAAGCCATGTGTCACCACTTTCGTTTCTCTATGGCGTCCATACGGCCCCGTAGGGCTCGGTCGCGCAGTCCGCCCTGTCGCCGAGCCGTGCCGTGCCGCGGACAGTACTGACCAAGCGAGCGCTCGCCGTGAGGTCGTTACGGATGCGTCGGCGCTCACGGGTGCGATGGAGGCGCCTAGCGCGATGCCGTCGGTCGCTACCTTGTCAGAGAACTCGATGGCGCACTGTTTGAAGAGCGCCCCTCGCACCTCGTCCATCCCAGCAGGTCGGGTCAGCGCCCTCCCCTCGGCGACGACGCTGGAGTGAGGTGTGCGGACCTGGACCGTGGCGAAGAATGAGAGGTTGTACAGCACGAGCGTGCCGTGCCAAGGAGCGGCTGCCTGCTCCCAGTCGTCGACGACAGGCGAATCGCTGACGGGGCGGGTGATGCTGAGGACGATCAGATCGGCGACATCAGCCACGGAGCCGGACACCTTCGGGATCGAAATTGCCAACGTGTTCCATGACCCGGGCGCGGGGCTCTCTGCCCTTATCGTGAAGTAGCATCATCCCGTCACTCGTCGACGCTCAGGCGCAGCATATTGAGGCGGTTCTTCTTTAGGCACATGATCCTCTGGACCTCGAGACCAAATAGGGCGACGCGAAGTTGGGACTCGCGCTGAGCGGCGAGTTCCAGGCGTGGAGGCTGTACCTTGTCCGCACGCCGACCTCATAGCTGAATCCGCCGATGAGCCGGTCGGCGCCGTCAATAGCCGGGAATTCCGGCGATCGTCCCGGCTTCCGCAGCCCCCAG
>JAJYMP010000342.1 GCA_021786915.1 Chloroflexota bacterium | reverse complement strand
CACACGAAGGAGCGCGTTTCCCGTGACCAGCGAGCAGCGGTTGTCGTCCCCTGCCCCGGCCGATGCGCCGGAGAGATACCACATGGTTGTCGGCGGCAGGCTGGTGGACGCCGCCGAGGGGTCCACGTTCGACGTCCTCAATCCGGCAACCACGTCCGTCATCGCGCGGGTCCCCCGAGCGATGACGGAGGACGTCGATCGCGCCGTGAAGGCGGCACGCCAGGCGTTCGAGGGCGAGTGGTCGAGCTGGTCGGCCACACGGCGGGGCCGGGCGATGGAGGCGTACGCGGGGGTCGTCCGCGAGCACCAGGAGGAACTGGCGCAGCTCGAGAGCGCGAACGGCGGCAAGCCCATCACGGGCGCGCGCTGGGAGATCGACACGGTCGCCCGGGTGCTCGAGTACTACGCCGGGGCCGCCAACAAGCTGGTGGGCGAGACGATCCCCGTGTCGCGCCCCGGGTTCGACTTCACGCTGCGCGAGCCCGTCGGCGTGGTGGGCCTCATCGTGCCCTGGAACTTCCCGGCCATGCTCGCGAGCTGGAAGCTCGGGCCCGCGCTGGCGGCAGGGAACACGGTGATCCTGAAGCCCGCCAGCTACACGCCACTCACCGCCATCCGCCTCGGGGAACTGGCCCTGGAGGCCGGTATCCCCGCCGGCGTCCTCAACGTGGTGACCGGGCCGGGCCCGAGCGTGGGAGCCGCCATCGCCGGGCATCCGGGAGTGGACAAGGTGGCCCTCACCGGCGAAACCTCCACCGGCCAGGAGGTCATGCGGCTGGCGGCAGGCAACATCAAGAAGGTCTCGCTCGAGCTCGGCGGCAAGAGTCCGAACATCGTGTTCGCCGACGCGGATCTGCGGCGCGCCGCGGCGGAGTCGCCATACGCCGTCTTCGACAACTGCGGCCAGGACTGCTGCGCCCGGAGCCGCATCTTCGTGGAGCGCTCCGTCCACGAGCAGGTGGTCGAGCTGTTCGCGAAGGCGACGCAGGCCGTCAAGGTGGGTGATCCGTCCGATCCCGCCACGGAGATGGGCCCGCTGGTGTCGTTCAAGCAGCGCGCCAAGGTCGAGGAGTACGTGGCCTCGGGCCGCGACCAGGGGGCCGCGCTGGTCACCGGCGGCGTCCGCCCCACCGACCCCGCGCTGGCCGACGGCGCCTACCTCCTGCCCACGGTGTTCGACCACATGACGCCAGACATGCGGATCGCGCGCGAGGAGATCTTCGGCCCCGTCGTGGGCGTCATCCCGTTCGACACGGAGGAGGAGGCGCTCCGGCTGGCGAACGCTTCGCCGTACGGCCTGTCGGGCTCGATCTGGACGCGCGACATGGCCAAGGCCCTGCGATCGGTCAAGGCCCTGCGGTCGGGCGTGATCTCGGTCAACTGCAACAACAGCGTCCACGTCGAGGCGCCGTTCGGCGGCTACAAGCAGTCGGGCATCGGGCGCGAGCTCGGGATGGAGGCGCTCGAGCTCTACACCGAGGTCAAGAACGTCTTCGTCGACATCAGTTGAGGACGGAACCGGGCTCGCTCGTCCGACCGCCGCACCGCAAGCAGCCACCGCGCGCCGCGACCGCGCAGATCGCCCATTGACGCAGATCGTACGATTCGCGCCTCGGTGCCGTGCCAGCGTCGAGGACAAGCCAACTGCAATCGGGGAGACGTGATGCTTCACACGCGCGTATCGGCCGCGGCGGCCGCGCTGATCCTGACACTCAGTGCCGCGGGGACCGCGCTGGCGGTCATTCCGGGCACGCTCGACCAGGCGCATGAATGCGCCGTCACCGACTGCAACACCGCCGATGCAGCGCTCTACCCGTCCTGGAACTCGCAGAACGGGACGGACGAGACCGCGGCCGTCACGCTCGGCCAGACCTTCACCGCGGGCAGGACCGGCCCCCTCACCGCGGTCAGCCTGTACCTCGCCGGCATCGACGGTTCTCCCGCGCCGGCGACCCTGACCGTCGCGGTCGTGAACGTCGACGGGTCCGGGAATCCGATCATGACCAGCATCCTGGCGGCAGGGACCATCGCCACGGCCGGGACGAGCCTCACCTCGTCCATGACACCTGGCTGGTTCACCCTGGCGTTCTCGACGCCGCCCTCGGTCACCTCGGGGCACAAGTACGCGATCGTCCTCGGTGGCGCGACCCAGACCGGCGCGTGGATGCGCTGGGCGATCGACTCGACGAACGCCGGCGCGTACACGGACTACGCGGGCGGCGAGGCGATGGCCGCCTCGAAGGCGCAGGCCGCATCGACCTGGGCCTGGACGACCATGAACGACGTCCTCACCGACGGCGGGCAGGGGACCGCCGATTTCGGGTTCCGCACCTACGTCGGCGCCGCCGCAACGCCCACCGCCACGCTGCCCTCGCAGCCGCCGACCGACACGCTCAGCCCGCGCCACGCCGCCGACGGGACGGGCGCGATCGCGCTGGTCGGCCTGCTCGCGGTGATCGCGGCGGCAGCACTGTTCGCCCCCTCGCGCATCGGGAAGCGCCGTCGCTCCTGACCCGAGCCTGGACGTCCGTCACGCTGGAGGCCGGCGCGCGAGCGCCGGCCTCGCCGTTTCGACTGCCGGTCGGCTCGGACGGCCCTGGTCGGCCCTGGTCGGCCGACACGTCGACCCGGGGTCGACGATCCGACCCGAGTCGACCACCCGACGCTGAGTCGACCACCCGACCCGTCGACCCTGAGTCGACCACCCGAGGTCGGGCCGGTCACGCATGCCGGGCCCCAACTGGCGGTCGTCTTCAAACCTATTGAACGTCGCGCGGTCCCGGCGGCGGCTGCCACGGCCGGGGGCCACGCAAACCGCCTTGCGGGCATCCCGGACGACCCGTCGAGCCCGGGCGGCGTTCCGAAGGTTTGAAGAACGGCCGGTTTCCAAGGGTCCCCGTCGCCGTGATGACCCCTTGGGGCTCCGTGCCGTTCAATAGGTTCGAAAAGCGTCGATCCTGACGTCGCCAGCGGGGGCCGCCGACGAAGCGATGCCGTCGCCCCCGGGCCAGGCAGGCTCGCGGAGCGTCGGGCAAGGAGTGGGCCAACTGGCTGCGCCGCCTGCGGCCGCAGGCGGCGCCCGCAAGCAGCGCAGCCCGGTCGGCTAGAGCCCGACGCGGCCCGGATACGCCTGCGGGACGTCCACCTCGGGGTGTCGGAGCCTGAGCCAGTCCCGGATCCCCCAGTAGCTCGACTTGAACGCGATCTCGGCCCACGGCACCTCGGCCGGCGCGAAGGGCCGGACCTCGAGCGTCTCCGCGCACGCGTGCGCCTGCCCGCCCAGGACCTCCGCCTCGAACACGAGCGTGACCACCGCCGCCTCGAGCCGCGAGTAGAGGCCGATCAGCAGGCCCGGCTGCACGAGCAGCCCGGTCTCCTCCAGCGTCTCGCGGACGGCCGCCTCGCCCACCGTCTCGTCCACCTCGAGGAACCCGCCCGGCTGCGCCCACGAGCCGTACCCGGGCTCGATCCCCCGTCGGATCAGGATGAGCTCGCCCGTCGTGGTGACCGGCAGCGTGGTCACCACGACGCGCGGGTTGACGTACGCGATGAACCCGCAGGCCGGGCAGTGCAACCGCTCGCGGTCCTCGCCGGGCGGGATCCCAGGCTCGAGCTTCGTCCCGCACCGCGAGCAGTAGCGGACCATCCGCTCCAGCCAGAACGGCGTGCCGCCGCCGGAGGGGATGTCGGTGGAGCGCGCGTCCGGGCCCCGGCCGATGGAGGCGAGGAGCGCAAGCTCGTCGCGGTCGAGCAGCGGCTCGCTCACCCCATCACCCCCAGCACCAGCGCCACGGCGACCATGATGAGGGCGAGGAACACGAGCGCGACGACCAGCCACGCCAGGCGGAACAGAGCACGGCCGCGGTCCACCGGCATCCACGCCCACGCCGAGCGCCAGATCCGGAGCATTGCGTCGAGCGTGGTCAGCAGGAGCAGCGGCGCGGCGAGGATGACGCAGACCCGCACGAGCAGGCTGTCGAAGCCGGCGCCCGCCTCGAGCGCCGTGATCGCGATCGCCCCCAGCACGAGCGCGGGGGCAGACAGCAGGACGAAGTGCTTCTGGAGCGGCGTCGGGTCGGTCTCGGGCACCCTCCTCGGGCGCTGTCGGGCGGGCGACCCGGGCGCGCCGGGGGTGGAGCGGCGGAACGATGGGCGCTTGGTGCTGCATCGCTGGAGCCAGTGGGTGAGCCGGTATTACCCCACCGGCGTCTATGACGGGGAACTAGAGAAGCTGTTCGACTACAACGAGACCGTACCGTGGAACGCGCTGGACGAAGTCGTG
>JAJYMP010000586.1 GCA_021786915.1 Chloroflexota bacterium | reverse complement strand
TGCTCGTGCCGACGTTCGTGCTGGTGGGCGCGGCCCTGATCCCGTTCGTGGACCGGGGCAACGTCCTGGCCACGCGCCCCAGCGAGCGCAAGACCGCCGTGGTCCTGTTCTCCATGTTCTGCGCGCTCGGCCTGTTCGTCACCTTCGTCGGGATCTTCTTCCGAGGCCCCGGCTACGCGTTCGTCATCCCGTACCTGGACTTCTTCTCGATCGGGACGCCCGGCCTTCACTTCGCTCTCTGACGCGAGGACACCATGAGCAACTACTCAGTGGAGCCCGCGAACAAGCCCCAGGCCCTGACCAAGGAGGCCATCAAGGCCCTCCGCAACGAACAGGTCCAGGGGGTGTCGCGGCGCGAGCTCCTGCGCGGCTCGCTGGCCGCCGCAATCGGACTCTGGCTCGTCGAGCTCACCGCTGGCACGATCGGCTTCCTGTGGCCGAACCTCCAGGGCCAGTTCGGCGGCCTGGTCAAGATCGGCGACTTCGCATCGATCAAGTCCGCCAACTCCACGCTGCCGATCGACCAGGGCTTCCCGGCCTACGTGTCGAGTGCCAAGGCGTTCGTCGTGCTCTACGACCCGGCCCAGCAGAACTTCCTGCCCGGCGAGGACAAGACCGGGGATGGCAAGTCGCTCAACGTGCGCGCGCTGTACCAGCGCTGCCCGCACCTCGGCTGCAAGCCCAACCCGTGCATCAAGAACTTCTGGCTGGAGTGCCCCTGCCACGGGTCGCGCTACGACCGGCTGGGCATCAAGGCGCTGGGGCCCCAGTACGGCCCGGCCCCGCGGAGCATGGATCGCTTCGCGATCTCGGTCGACGGCGCCGGCGTCCTGACGATCAACACCGGCAAGATCACCCTTGGCCCGCTGCCGATTGCGGTCGGCCAGCCCGGGATCATCCCGCCCCGCACGCCCACCGGCTGCATCTAGCCCGCCGCCCACCAACCTCCGCCGCCCACCGTCCGCCGCCCACCGAGGAGACCGATGACCGAGCAGCCCGGCCGCCAGCACGAGGAGCGCCTGCCCGCGCCGCGGCCGTCGTCCGCGCCGCCGACGGCCTCGCGCTTCTCGGCGCCGCCGTCGGCCCGCCGCAACGACCTGACGCCCGAGCGCGCCGGGAGGATCGTCCGCCAGTCGGCGAATGCCCGATGGGCGGGCTTCCTGGCAGTGACGGCCGTGGCCCTGTTCGTCATCGGGTACTACTTCTACGAGCTGGGCCTGCCCGGCGGCCTGACGCAGCCCCGCCTCGACGCGGCCGCCAGCGCGCAGCAGGTGACCGACGTCGAGCGCGGCTACAACATCTTCCAGGCCAACTGCGCGCAGTGCCACGGGGTGAACGGCGAGGGCGGCAAGGGCCCGATACTCAACGACCAGAGCAAGCTGTTCGCCCACCTCAACCCGGACTACATCCGCAACATGCTCCAGGTGGGCGGCCGCTACGCCTGCGGCAACCCGAACTCGATCATGCCCGTGTGGTCGAACACGGGGAACCCGCCCGGGCCGCTCAACTACATGCAGATCAACGACGTGATCGCGTTCATCCGGGCTTCGAAGGCGAACACCTACGTGAAGCTCGACCCCAACCTCAACGAGCCGATCATCGACCCGACGACCAAGCAGGTGGAGACCTTCACCGGCTGGGTGGACCCCAACTACTCGCCGGCGCCGGGCGCGACCCCGTTCCCCGCCTGCTGGACGGACGCGTTCAAGACCTCGGCATCGGCGTCCCCGGCGGCTTCGGCCCTGGCCCCCGCGGCCCCGGGCGCCTCGGGGTCCGCCCCCGCGGCCCCCGGCTCCGCGCCCGCCGGCTCCGCCCCGGTCGCATCGCAGGCGCCGACCGGCACGACACTCAACCTCACCGCGCTCAACATCGCGTTCGACAAGACGCAGCTGTCCGCGCCCGCTGACACGCCCTTCACGATCCACCTCGACAACCAGGACCAGGGGATCATGCACAACGTGGCGATCCGCGACGCGAGCGGCAACGAGGTGTTCAACGGCCCGCTCGTCAACGGGCCGGGGACCGCGGACTACAGCATCAAGGCCCTCCCGGCGGGCCAGTACACGTTCCTGTGCATCGTTCACCCGCAGCAGATGAGCGGCACGCTGAAGGTGGGGGGCTGAGCGATGGCCACTTCGGCACTCCCCCCGACGCCGGGCGCCGGTCGGCGCCGGGCATTCTTCGGCCTGTTCGACGCCGACGGCTGGGCCTGGGCCGGCGCCAAGGCGGCCTTCTGGTTCGTCGTGATCGTCACGATGCTCGGATACATCCCTGACCGCGCCTACTACTTCACGGTCGGCAAGACGGTCGACATCTGGCCGCTCGCTCCATTCCTACAGTGGTCGCCGGTGAACCTGTGCCCGCCCGCGAACCAGACGCTGCCGTGTCCCGCGCCCGCCGGTTCCGTCCTGCCCTGGCAGCCCAACCCGCCTGAGGTCCAGCTGCCCGCCGGCCGCACCGACGGGGCCGCGGACGTGATCGGCTCGACGTACCTCTATGTGGGCGGCACGGACGGCACCACGGCCAAGGCCGACGTCTACATCTCGCACCCGGTCCAGGACGGCCTCCTGGGCCTGTGGAGCAAGGGCCCGTCCCTCCCGGCGGCCCGCTCCAGCGCGGCCTCGGTCGTGATGGGCAACACCCTCTACGTCGTCGGCGGCTACGGCCCGGACGGCAAGCCCACGAACACCACCTTCAGCCTCACCGTCAACCCGGACGGCACGATGGGCCAATGGACCACCGACGCCACCCTCGCCCTGCCCGCACCGCGCGCGGCTGCTGCTGCCGTGGCACTGTCGGACGGGATCGCCGTGATCGGCGGCACCGACGGCACAGCCGCCACGCGCGACGTCTGGAAGTCGCAGGCGGACGCCTCGGGCAAGCTCCAGGCCTGGGTGCAGCAGCGCGGTCAGCTGGGTGAGCCCAACGCCGGCGGGTACGCCGCCCACCTGGGCGACGTGATCTACCTGATCGGCGGCGTCAACGACAAGGGCGAGACGGTGGCCACTGTGGAGTTCGGCAAGGTGGGCGGCCCCAACGCCACCGCGAAGGACCCCAACGTTCTCGACGCCTGGAGCTACAGCGCCCAGACCAACCTGCCCGGTCCGCGAAGCGAGCTCGCTGGCTTCACGTCCAACGGCACGGTCTACGTGGCGGGCGGCACCGACGGGACCAAGCCGCGTCCCGAGCTGCTGTGGGCCATCCCCGATGCGGGCGGCAACATCCCGGCCTGGAACCACATGCCCCAGACCGACCTCGGCCTGGGCCTGCAGGGGGCATCGGGTGTGGCCTCCGGCGCGAACGCGTTCCTGATCGGCGGCAAGACCGACACCGGCGTGACCACCGGGTCTGCTCGTGCATACCTCGCCCCGCAGCTCCCGTTCTTCGAGCTCGGCCTCCTGGGCGCGACGATCCCGGCGCTCAAGCTCGACGGCGAGATCGGCCAGCAGATCGGCTACCTCAACGCGGCCGGCGCCGGCACGGTGGACTTCATCATCCTGATCGCGATCGGGTGGGGCTTCGCCCACAAGGAGAAGGTCCGGTCGATGATGCCCCGACGTCGCCGCAGCGCGGAGAAGTAGCGGAGCACCGTCTCGAGGCGACAACGGCCGCCGGGTGACCGGCGGCCGTCCTGTTCCTGCACGGAGTCGTGCTACCGGGGCAGCTGGCCCTCGCCAGGCTCGACGGGCCCGCGCTTGACCGGCAGTCCCAGGCGCTGCCAGCCGTCGATCCCGCCGGCGACGCTGCCCACGTCCTCCCAGCCGTTCTGGAGCAGATACGCGGTGGCGCCGGTCGAGCGACTGCCCGAGGCGCAGATCAGCATGACGGGCCGGTCCCTGGGGATCTCGTCGAGGCGCACGCCGAGCTGCGACATCGGGATGAACAGGCAGTCCTCCACGCGCACGGCCATGAACTCGTCTCGCTCGCGGACGTCCACCAGCAGGGCCGGGCGGACCGGGTCGCGCCGACGGATGTCTGCGTAGAGGGGGTCGAGCGCGGGGATCGCCTGGGGTCGGTTCATGCGGGCGGGGGTCCTCGTGGGGGTTGAGCGGGACGCTGGGCGGATGCGAGTGTACCGGGGCAAGAGGGCCACGGACCCCGCGCAGCTCGTGCGCCCGCCGAGGCGGCCGGGAGGCGTCCTGCAGGAGACCGGCTCGGCGAAGCCTGCGGTCAGTCGAGCTCGTCCACCTGACGCCGCCCGGCGAAGCCCTCGTCCTGCGGATGCCACGCGGTCACCGACGCCTCGCCCAGCCGCCAGCACAGCCAGATCGGCTCGCCGTGCAGATCGG